>CBRGMI010000410.1:0-1512 GCA_967797495.1 uncultured bacterium | reverse complement strand
CCGACGACCTCGACACGACCATCACGGGGATCCAGAGCGCGATCGTCCTCTACACGCTGGTCATGGCCATGCTGATGGTCACCGGCGGCAAGATCGGCTCGATGATCGGCCGCAAGCGGGCATTCCTGCTCGGGCTGCTCATCTATTGCACGGGCTCCCTCACGACGGCGCTGGCGCCGAACCTCGGGGTGCTGCTGTTCGGCTGGTCGATCCTCGAGGGCATCGGGGCGGCCCTGATCATGCCCGCCATCGTCGCGCTCGTCGCGGGGAACTTCCCGCCCGAGGGGAGGCCCCGCGCATACGGGTTGGTGGGGGCGGCCGGCGCGATCGCGATCGCCGTCGGGCCGCTGATCGGGGGCCTCGCGACCACGTACGCCTCGTGGCGGTGGGTGTTCGCGGGCGAGGTGCTCATCGGCGCGGGCATCTTCCTGTTCTCCCGCCGCGTCACGGACGCGCCGGTCGACGTCCGGCCTCACCTGGACCTGCTGGGGTCCGTGCTGTGGGCTCTGGCGATGGGGCTCATCGTCACCGGGGTGCTGAAGTCCGGCGAGTGGGGCTGGTTCCTGGCTTCAGGTGACGATCCGTCGATCCTCGGCATGTCGCCGGTGTTCTGGCTGATCGTCGCGGGACTGGTCACCCTTCGACTGTTTGGCTCCCATATCCGCCGTCTCGACGAGGAAGACAGGGAGCCGCTGTTCACCCCGTCGCTGATCGAGCGCGGCCTCAACGGCGGGCTCCTCATGTTCTTCTTCCAGTTCGTGGTGATGATGGGGCTGTTCTTCGTGGTCCCGTTGTTCCTGTCGGTTGCGCTCGGGCTCTCGGCGATCGAGACCGGGCTCAGGATCACGCCGCTCTCGGTCACGATGCTCCTCGCGGCCGCGGGCGTGCCGAAGCTCTTCCCCACGACCTCGCCCCGGCGGATCGTGACGATCGGGTTCGTGGCGGTGCTGGTCGGCGTCGTGGCGCTCCTGGCCGCCATGGACGCCGATGCCACCGCCAGCATCGTGACGGTCCCCATGCTCGTGATCGGGCTGGGTCTGGGAGCCCTCGCCTCGCAGCTCGGCAGCGTGACGGTCTCGGCGGCGCCCGAGGAGCTGGCACCTGAGGTCGGCGGCCTCCAGAACACCGCCTCGCAGTTCGGCGCGTCGCTCGGGACGGCACTCGCCGGTTCGGTCTTGATCGCCGCCCTGACCACCTCGTTCTTCAGCGGGATCGCCGCGAACCCGAAGGTGCCACCCGAAGTCGCGGACCACGCGAGCGTGAAGCTCGCGAGTGGCGTCCCCTTCATCTCGGATGCCGACTTGCAGTCCGCCCTCCAGGACGCGGGGGTCGACGAGCAGACCGCCGATGCGGTGCTGGACGACTACGGGAACGCCCGCGTGGACGGGCTGCGCACCGCCCTCGCCCTCCTGGCGGTCTTCGCAGTGATCGCGCTCTTCTTCACCCGACGGGTTCCGGATCAACAGCCCGGGAGCCCGGCGACGGTCGGGGGTCACCCGCCCGGATAGCGCA
>CBRGMI010000409.1:0-1521 GCA_967797495.1 uncultured bacterium | reverse complement strand
ACGTCCATGCCTTCCCACGGGTCGTAGTCGACCTCGAGCGCCTCCTGGGGCGGACGCTCGTCCTCCGGCACGTTGCGGAGGTTCACGCGGATCCTGTACCAGGCCGTCGATCGGCCTCGCATCGGATCGACCATCACGTCGGCCGGTTGCAGCGCGGCGGCGACCTCGGGGTGCCGCGCCTTCCACCGCTCGAACCCCTGCATCGCCTCGGTCTCGGTCTCCGCGCGCGCGATCTCGATCAGCGGCGCCTTGGTGCGTCGCCGGCCGGTCGGACCGGTCTTCTTCCCGGGCGCGGGCGGCGGGACGACCCCCTCCTTCTCGGGCGTGCCGCGTCGGCGCTTCGACGGCTGGACGCGGGCGGGCTCGCCCTCCTGCTTCGCGTACTGCGGCGGCCACGGCGCGTCGCCGAACCCCGCCGCCTCGTGCTGGGCCGCGAGCTCGAGGAGCGGCTCGAGGGAGCCGGCGGCCTCGTCGATGCCCCCGGACGGGTCGCCGATGTCGGCGAAGCGCGCCGGCACCGTGTCGATCGTGAACGCGTCCGGGTCGCACCCGGGGACCTCGTCCCATCGCAGCGGCGTCGAGACGCGAGCGTCGGGCGTCGGACGGACCGAGTACGCGGAGGCGACCGTACGGTCCTTCGCGTTCTGGTTGTAGTCCAGGAACACGCCGTGACGCTCCTCCTTCCACCAGCGGCTCGTCGCCAGGTCCGGCGCGCGGCGTTCGACCTCCCGAGCGATCGCGAGCGCCGCCCGCCGCACCTCGGGGAACGTCCAGCCGCGTTCGACCCGCGCGTACACGTGCATCCCGCGCGACCCCGAGGTCTTCGGCCACCCGACGAGACCGAAGTCCTCGAGCACCTCCTTCGTGACCATCGCGACGTCGCGGATCTGCGGCCATTCGATCCCCGGGACCGGATCGAGGTCGACGCGAAGCTCGTCGGGATGATCGAGGTCGTCCGCGCGCACCGGGTGCGGGTTCAGGTCGATGCACCCGAGGTTCACGATCCACACGAGCTGCGCGGCGTCGCGGACCACGATCTCCTCCGCGGTGCGGCCCGAGGGGAAGCTGAGCTCCACGGTCTCGATCCAGTCGGGGCGCGATGCGGGCGCGCGCTTCTGGAAGAAGAACTCGCCCTCGGCGCCGTTCACGAAGCGCTTCAACGCCATCGGGCGGCCGGCGACCCCGCGGAGCGCCCCCTCCGCGACGGCGAGGTAGTAGCGGACCAGGTCGAGCTTCGTGTGCCCGGTCGCCGGGAAGAACACCTTGTCGGGGTTCGAGACGGTCACCTCGAGACCGGCGACCTCGAGGAGCTCCTTGCGAGCGGGCATATCGACACGATAGGAGGGCGAGCGGGGCCCCGCGACCCGCGTCCGCCGAACCGGTATCCTGTGCGTGTGGACTTCTACCGTACGAGAGAGGGCAAGACGCTCCGGATCGGGGAGTCCGACGACGGGATGCTGAGCGTGGAGATCCTGAAGGACGGTGCCTGGACCGCCGCCCCGCTCGGCATGATCGGCCTGC
>CBRGMI010000408.1:0-1527 GCA_967797495.1 uncultured bacterium | reverse complement strand
CACGAGCTCGGCCTCGACCATGTTCATCGCCGGCGAGCCGATGAAGCCGGCCACGAACACGTTCGCCGGCCGGTCGTACAACGTCTGAGGGGCGTCGACCTGTTGGAGCATGCCCTTCTTGATGACCGCGACGCGGTCGCCCATCGTCATCGCTTCGGTCTGGTCGTGCGTGACGTAGATCGTGGTCACGCCGAGATCGCCCTGCAGCCGCGAGACCTCGGCTCGCATCTGGACCCGCAGCTTCGCGTCCAGGTTCGACAGCGGTTCGTCCATCAAGAAGGCCCTCGGCTCACGCACGATGGCTCGGCCCATCGCGACGCGTTGTCGCTGGCCGCCCGAGAGCGCCTTGGGCTTGCGTTTCAGGAACTCGGTGAGGCCGAGCACGTCCGCCGCCTGACGCACGCGCCGGTCGATCTCGTCTTTGTTCGTCTTCCTCAGGCGAAGACCGAACGCGATGTTGTCGTACACCGTCATGTGCGGATACAACGCGTAGTTCTGGAAGACCATCGCGACATCGCGGTCCTTGGGAGCGACGTCGTTCACGACCCGGTCCCCGATCCTGACCTCTCCCCGCGAGATCTCCTCGAGGCCCGCGACCATGCGGAGCGCCGTCGTCTTGCCGCAGCCGGATGGACCGACGAGCACCATGAACTCGGCGTCGGCGATGATCAGGGAGAGGCCCGACACGGCTTCGGTGCCGTCGTCGTACACCTTCGAGACGTCGTCGAGGACGATCTCCGCCAACCCAGAACCCCCTCGTCCGCCTCTTCGCCCCCCGCAAACCCCCGCGAAGGCTCTGGTCGTGTTCCAGGGAAGACTCTACCCTGCCTCTGCGCCTCCGCGCAGGCCCCCTCCGAGGGACGCCCGAACGGGCTGTACCCTGCCCTCGTGCCTCGGATCGTTCTCCTCGAAGGCGACCTCACCACCCAGGCCGTCGATGCGATCGTGAACGCCGCGAACTCGACCCTGCTCGGCGGCGGCGGCGTCGACGGGGCCATCCACCAGGCCGGCGGACCCTCGATCCTCGCGGAGTGCCGGGAGATCCGGCGGACGTCCTTCCCGGACGGACTTCCGACCGGCCGCGCCGTGGCCACGGGTGGGGGGGACCTCCCCGCTCGGTGGGTGATCCACACCGTCGGACCCGTCTTCGCCGCATCCGCGGATCCCGCGGGCGAGCTGGCCTCCTGTCACACGGAGTCGCTTCGGGCCGCCGACGAACTGGGCGCGCGGACGGTGGCCTTCCCCGCGATCTCGACCGGCGCGTTCGGCTACCCGCTCGAGGAGGCCGCCGCCGTGGCCGTCCGGGCGGTGCGGGGTGCCGACACCCAAGTCGAAGAGGTCCGGTTCGTGCTGTTCGGGCGTGAGGCGTTGGAGGCGTTCGAGCGGGCGCTCGCGCCATGAGCCGCGGTCCCGTCGTTCCGTACCCCGCTGCTAGGATTTCGTGCGCATGAGCGACGTGGCGACGGACCTGACGACCTCGAGCGGCCTGGCCGAGCACCTGGACGACGTGCAGGTGGTCGACTGCCG
>CBRGMI010000407.1:0-1532 GCA_967797495.1 uncultured bacterium | reverse complement strand
ACAAGGAGAGCGGGTACGGCAAGGACATGTCGATGTACTCGCTGGAGGACTACACACAGATCAAGCACGTGATGTGGGCTCTCGACTGACCGCTCGAGCGGTCGGCGGAACGTGTGAACGGAAGGAAGTGAGCTCGCGATGACCGTACGACCGTTCCTGGTGAACGGGGAGTGGCGAACCGGCGAGGGGACGTTCGAGGTCCACAGCCCCTACGACGACAGCGTTGTGGCCGAGATCGGCGTGCCGACCGCCGAGGATGTAGAGGAGGCGGTCGCGACGGCCGCCGAGACGTTCGAGGCGTCGAAGAACCTCCCCGTGCACGCGCGGGCGGACGCGCTCGACCACATCTCTCGCCGCCTGGGGGAGTCGATCGATCAGAACGCCGAGCTGATCGCGCAGGAAGGCGGGAAGCCGCTCAAGTGGGCGAAGGTCGAGGCGACCCGGGCGGTCTCGACGTTCCGCTGGGCCAGCGAGGTCCTTCGCCGCGGGGACGACGAGCTGATCCGTCTGGACACCGAAGCCTCGCTGGGCTCGCGGGTGGGGTTGATCCGCCGGTTCCCCTTCGGGCCCGTCCTGGGGATCACGCCGTTCAACTTCCCCCTCAACCTGGTGGCGCACAAGGTGGCGCCCTCGCTCGCGGTCGGCGCGCCGATCATCGTGAAACCGGCGTCGGCCACCCCGCTCGGGTCCCTCCGCCTGGCGGAGCTGTTCGACGAGACGGACCTCCCGCACGGGATGCTCCAGGTGCTGCCCGTGTCCTCGAAGGTCGCCGACGGGATGGCGAGGGACGAGCGGTTCCGCAAGATCTCGTTCACCGGCTCCAGCGACATCGGCTGGTACCTGAAGGGTCTGGATCCGAGGAAGCGGGTCACGCTCGAGCTCGGGGGGAACGCGGGCGTGATCGTCCATTCGGACGCCGACCTGGACCTCGCGGCGCAGCGCGTCGCGTACGGCGGCTACTACCAGGCGGGGCAGAGCTGCATCAGCGTGCAGCGGGTACTGGTTCAGTCCGAGGTGTACGAGGACTTCGCGGCGCGCCTCGTGAAGCAGATCGAGAGCCTGAAGGTGGGCGACCCGATGGATCCGACCGTCGATGTCGGCCCGGTGATCCAGCGGAGCGAGGTCGGTCGGATCGACTCGTGGGTGCAGGAGGCGGTCTCGGAGGGAGCGACCGTGCTCACCGGCGGGAAGGCGGAGGAGCCCTTCTACCTCCCCACGCTGATCGGCGACGTCCGGCCCGAGATGAAGGTCTGCCGCGAGGAGATCTTCGGTCCGGTGGTCACGATCAGCCCGTACCAGACCTTCGACGACGCGATCGCCACGGTGAACGACTCGCGCTACGGGCTGCAGGCGGGCGTCTTCACCAACGACATCAACCGCGCGTTCCAGGCCCATCGCGACATCGACGTCGGCGGCGTGATCGTGAACGACGTCTCGGCGTTCCGGGCCGACCAGATGCCGTACGGCGGCTCGAAGGACTCCGGGTTCGGACGCGAGGGCCTGCGGTACGCGATGGAGGAGATGACCGAGCC
>CBRGMI010000406.1:0-1532 GCA_967797495.1 uncultured bacterium | reverse complement strand
CTGCTCGTGGACGGGGGGCGGCTGTCCGAGGGGGCGGACGAGCTCAAGGCCGCCCTGGGGCAGGACCCGTTCGTCGAGCTCAACACGGAGGACGCCGACAAGCGCGGGCTCGTCGACGGCGGGCGCGCGACCGTGACGACCGACGCGGGTGAGGCGGTGCTCGACGTCCGCGTCACGGAGCACGTCGCGCAGGGTGCGGCGTTCGTGCCGTTCAACCAGCCCGGGCTCGCCGCGAACGAGCTGTTGAGAGGATCGTTCACGACGGCCGTCCGGATCGAACCCGCGGTCGCCGAGCCCGCGGTCGCGGAGGCCGCTGTCGCCGAGGGGGCCGCCTGATGGACTGGCTCGACTGGCTGCTGCTCGTGGCCCGGGTGGTAGTGGTCTTCTTCGCGCTGCTGATCCTCGTGATGCTCCTGATCTGGATGGAGCGCAAGGTGATCGCCGACATGCAGACCCGCGTCGGGCCGATGCGCGCGGGTCCGCGGGGCGTGCTGATCACGCTCGCCGACGGGATCAAGCTCTTCTTCAAGGAGGGGATCACGCCGGCGCTCGCGGACCGGCCCGTCTACCTGCTCGCACCGGTGATCGCGATGCTGCCCGCGTTCCTCGCGTTCGCGGTGATCCCGTTCGGGACCGGCGTCACGCTGTTCGGGCGCGAGGTGCCGTTCCAGATCGCGGACCTGTCGATCGGCATCCTGTGGATCCTCGCGATGAGCTCGCTGATGGTCTACGCGATCGTGTTGGCGGGCTGGTCGAGCGGATCGAACTACCCGCTGCTCGGGGGCGTGCGGAGCTCGGCCCAGATGATCAGCTACGAGATCGGCATGGCGCTGGCGATCGTCGCGGTCGTCATGTACTCGGACACGCTGCGGATGTCCGAGATCGTCGCGAGCCAGGACCGGATCTGGAACGTGATCCCGCAGTTCCCCGCGTTCGTGATCTACCTGGTCTGCGGGCTCGCCGAGACCAACCGCCCGCCCTTCGACCTCCCGGAGGCCGAGACCGAGCTCGTCGCCGGGTACCACACCGAGTACTCGGGGATCAAGTTCGCGATGTTCTACCTCGGCGAGTACCTGAACACGGTCACCGTGGCCGCGGTCGCGACGACGCTGTGGCTCGGCGGGTGGCGCGGCCCGGCGCCCGACGTCGTTCCGTGGCTCTGGCCGCTCGTGTGGTTCCTCGCCAAGGTCCTGGTGATCGTCTACGTCTACATCTGGGTCCGCGCGACGCTCCCGCGGTTCCGGTACGACCGCCTGATGGCGTTCGGGTGGAAGGTCCTGATCCCGATCGGTCTCCTGTGGGTGATGCTCACCGGCGCGATCGTCGTGCTGCCCGAGGAGTTCGGACGGGACGCGGTCGTCACGGCGTTCGCGATCGGCGCGGGGGTGGTCATCGCGATCACGTTGATCTGGCCCCTGGTCGCGAGGCGACCACCCGAGGAGGTGTCGCCCTCGTGAGCGACGAAGGCAGGTCCACGGGATCGGCCACGGGATCGGCCAAGGGATCGGCCAAGGGATCGGCCAAGGGATCGG
>CBRGMI010000405.1:0-1548 GCA_967797495.1 uncultured bacterium | reverse complement strand
CGTGATCCGAGACCAGGAACCGCCGAAACCGATCCACCCGTCCTCCGTGACCTCTGTCGCCTCCGGTCCGACCGCCGCAGCCTATCCGGCGAGCGCCAGCGCATCGTTCGACTGCGCCGCGGCGTCGTCGAGGGCGGTCTGCGGGTCCTTCTCGCCGAGCATCGCCGACACGATCGCGAGCCCCATCGCCTCGGAGACCTGCGGGTAGGCCGCGAGCACCGGACGTGCCTGCTCGACGTTCGCGAGGTTCTGGGCGAAGACGTCCACCCCGGGGATCGTCTTGCCGAACTCGTCGATGAACGCGGTGTCCTCGATCACGGAGAGGCGGAACGGGAGGTGGCCCGCCGCCAGCGCGTCCGCCTTCATCTGCTCGGGGGCGGTGAGCCAGGCGATGAACGCCTCCGCCGCCTGCGCACGCCCTCCCCCGTTGTCGAACACCGTCCACATATCGGGTCCGGCGATCGTCTGGTGGTCCCCGTCGAACCCGGGAAGGATCTCGACGCCGTAGTCGACGTCGGGGAAGCTCCCCAGGTCCCACGGGCCGGTCACGAGCATCCCGATCTTCCCGCTGTTGAACAGCCCCGTGTACGGCGAGTTCTGCAGGTCGAGGAAGACCGACTCGTCCTCGACGGCCATCCCGGTGAGGACCTGGAGCGCCTCGACGCCCTCGGGCGAGTTGAACGCCGCCTGGGTGTCGTCCTCGGTCAGGATCGAGCCGCCGTTCTGCCACAGGAGCGGGTCGTAGTGCCAGACGGAGTCCTCGGAGGCGTCCATCGGGTAGGAGAACCCGAACTGCTTCTTCGAGGGATCGGTGAGCGCCTTCGCGGCGGCTCGGAAGTCGTCCCACGTCCAGTCGGCGTTCGGGTACTCGAGGCCGGCCTCGTCGAACAGGGTCTTGTTGTAAACGACCGCGAGGTTGTCGATCAGCGCGGGCACTCCGAGCACCTTGCCCTCGAAGGTCGCGGCGTCGCGGGCGCCCGCAACGAAGTCCTCCCAGTTAACCTCGGGGCTCTGGACCCAGTCGGTGAGATCGACGAGGCCGGGCGCCGCCGCGAGCTGCGGGAGCGACGAGCCGTACTGGTAGGTGATGTCCGGCGGCTCGCCTCCCTGCAGGGCGACCGTGAGCTTCTGCAGCGCGTTGTCGTTGTTGACATACAGCGGGTCGATCTGGATGTCGGGGTTCTCAGCGTTCCACTGATCGAGCAACGCGTACAACGAGTCCTTCTCGTACTGCGTGTAGCCGTGCCAGAACGTGAGCGTGACGGGGCCGGACGCCGTCTCGCCCGTCGCCGAGCTCTCGTTGTCGTCTCCTCCGGTGCACGCGGCCGCAAGTAGGCCGAACACCGCGAGCAGCACCAACAGTCGTCGTCTCATGAGGGACACCTCCGGTCGGGCATTCGGGAACGGGTCACGGCAACACCACCGAGCGCGTCAGGTGCGCGGGATGATCGGGATCCAGACCCTTGGCCTCGGCGAGCGCGATCGCCGTCCGATGGACGAGGACCAGCTCGGCCATCGGGTCGAGCGAGGCCTCGCGCACGGTGGCGC
>CBRGMI010000404.1:0-1556 GCA_967797495.1 uncultured bacterium | reverse complement strand
TCGGTGTTCTGCCGGGTCACCGAACGCGGCGTGCTGCTCGACCTCCGGACGGTGTCGCCCGAGGAGATGCCCGATCTGGTCCGGGCGGTCCGCTACGCGCTCGAGGGCGACGACCTGCCCGATGACTGAACGCACGGGCGCCCCGGTGCCCGCCGCACCGGAGCACCCCGGACCGTCCGTCGTCGCGACCGCCGGCCACGTCGATCACGGCAAGTCGAGCCTGGTCGCGCGGCTGACCGGGATGGACCCCGATCGTCTCGACGAGGAGAAGCGCCGGGGTCTGACGATCGAGCTCGGATACGCGTGGTGCACGCTCCCCTCGGGACACGAGCTCGGGTTCGTCGACGTCCCGGGGCACGAGCGGTTCGTCCGCACGATGCTCGCCGGGGTCGGACCCGTCCCCCTCGTGCTGTTCGTCGTCGCGGCCGACGAGGGGTGGAAGCCGCAGTCGGAGGAGCACCTCGAGATCGTCGACGTCCTCGGCTCGGACGGGGCCGTGATCGCGCTCACCAAGCGCGATCTCGTCGAGGCCGCCGGTCTGGACCGCGTCCGAGCCGAGGTGAGCGAACGCATCCGGGGCACAGTGCTGCAGGGCGCTCCCATCGTCGCGTGCTCGTCCACGACGGGCGAGGGGTTCGACGAGCTCGTCGCCGCGCTGGACGCGATGATCGCCGGGGCCCCCGAGCCCGACCGCGGCGGCCGCCCTCGCCTGCACGTCGACCGCGTGTTCTCGATCAGGGGCTCCGGCACCGTCGTGACGGGAACGCTCACGGGCGGACCCCTCGCAACGGGCGCGGAGGTCGAGCTCTTACCGTCGGGGACCCGGGCCCGGATCCGAGGTCTGCAGACGCACCACCGGGGCGTCGGGACCGCGTCCCCGGTATCGAGGGTCGCGGTGAATCTCACCGCCGAACGCACGCGCATCGCGCGGGGCGAGGTCCTGGCCCCGGCCGGCGTGTGGACGACCACCTCGGTGCTGGAGGCGCGGATCGAGCCCGTGCGATCGCTCGACCACCCGATCACGTCGCGCGGAGCCTTCAAGCTGCACGCCGGCGCGGCAGAACGCGACGCGCGGATCCGCCTCTACGACGTCAGGCAGGTGCCGCCCGAGGGGGCCTTCGTCAGGATCACCCTCTCCGAACCGCTCGTCCTCGACGTCCGCGACCGGTTCGTCCTTCGCGAGTCGGGGCGGCGCCGAACGATCGCCGGAGGGATCGTTCTCGACACCGACCCGCCGCGCCGCGCGGGCCCGACCCCGGCGCACCGACTGGGAGCGCGTGCGCGGGCGTCGCGCGCGGAGCTGCCGGCGCTCCTGGTCGCCGAACGCGGGGCCGTGCGGAGCGACGACGTCCGGTCGATCCTCGGCACCGTGCCCGAGGTCGTCGACGGCGCCGTTCGCCTGGGCGGATGGTGGGTCCACGATGACCTGCCTGACGAGATCGGAGCGGCGATCACGGCCCGGCTCGCCGAGTTCCACGCAGCGGAGCCCGCCGCGGCGGGTGAGGGCATCGCGACGACGCGCCGGTCGATCGCGGATGCGTTCGCCGCCGCGGGAG
>CBRGMI010000403.1:0-1560 GCA_967797495.1 uncultured bacterium | reverse complement strand
TCGCGCAGGCGCTTGATTCGCACCGCCGACCACCCGGCCTCGTACACCGCGTCGATCAGCGGGACGGGCGAGGGCAGCCGCGCGAGCGGCAGCTCGGCCAGCACCTCCTGGGGGTACGGGGCGTGGTGGTCGTCGGGCACGCGCATGAACCGACGGAGCCACTCCGCCGCGAGGTCCTTCGCCCGCCGGCGGAGGTCGTCCTCGCCCCAGACCCCCTCGAACAGCACGAGCCGGCTCGACGCCTCGCGCCACCGCGCGAGCGCACCAACGGGATCGGGCAGCGTCCACAGGACGTGCCGCTCCATGACCGCGTCGAACGGTCCCTCGGGCGCCTCGGTCCCCGAACCCACGACGAACCTCATCCGGTCGTCGAGCCCGCGCTCCCTTGCCTTGAGCTGCGCCCTGCCGAGCATCCCGGGTGACAGGTCGAGCGCCGTCACCTCGTAGCCGAGCTCGGCGGCGAGCAGCGAGAGCGCGCCCGTCCCCGCGCCCACATCCAACACCCTCGAACCGGGTTCGGGGAGGGCATCCGCGAGCGCCTGCCGCCACGCCGCGGCCTCGAGCGGATCCGAGATCGCATGCGAGCGCGTCTCGTCGTACGTGTCGGAGTCGCGGTCCCAGTAGTCGCGGATCCGGTCGTGGACGTCGCCGGTCATCGCTGCCTCAGAACAGCGCGGCGGCGAGCTTGCGGCGGTACTCGGCGACCATCTCGTCGTCCTCGCCCAGCACCGTGAAGACCTCGAGCATGGCCTGGCGGGCGTCGGGGTCATCGGGCAGGGCACCGAGCATCGCGTCGAGCGCCTCGCGCCAGCTCCCCTGTGCGGCCAGCCGCTTGGCGGAGGCGAGCGTCCCGGGTTCGGTTGTCTTCGCCCAGTCGCGGACCTCGAGCATCGCGAGGATGCGCTCGGCCTCGGGGTCGGGCAGGACTGGCGCGAGGGTCTCGCGTGCCTGGTCCTCGCGTCCGGTCTCGGCGTAGATCCGGGCGAGCCCGACCCGCGCGTCCCGGTTGGTGGGGTCGACCTCGAGCGCCTCGCGATACTTCTGCTCGGCGTCGTCCAGGTGCCCCTCGAGCTCCTCCTCGAAAGCCTCCTCCGCCTCCAGCTCGGCCTCGGTGGGCATGAGCTTGTCGACGAACTCGTTCACCATCGGCTCGGGGATCGCGCCGACGAACCCGTCGATCGGCTGTCCGTCGCGGAACGCCACCACGGTCGGGATGCTCTGAACGCCGAACTGGCCCGCCGTATATGGGTTGGCGTCCACGTCGAGCTTGGCGAGCCGGAACGCGCCCCCGCGTTCGCCGGCGACCCTCTCCAGGATCGGGCCGAGCGTTCGGCAGGGTCCGCACCACGACGCCCACAGGTCGACGACCACGGGGCGCTTCCTCGACTCCTCGATCACGGTCTCGAGGAAGTTCTGGTCGGTCGCCTCGACGACGACGGGCCCGGATTCGGTCACCTGTTCCTGCATCTCCACCCCAGAGTAGTCAGCTTCGCGTCGAATCGTCTCGCCGCTCGAGCCGCATCCCGCATCTCGGGCACCGATCATCGGGCCCGCCGCGGA
>CBRGMI010000402.1:0-1561 GCA_967797495.1 uncultured bacterium | reverse complement strand
CGTCGACGTCGTCGGGCAGCAGGCCCATCGCCTCCATCGACTTGAGCACGTCGATGGCCGCGTCGGCGGTCTCCGGGTCGTCCAGCGGAGGCTCGATGGAGCGAATCTGGAGTTTGCTCACGCTCCATATCCTATCCGTCTTCGCTCCGGTCGTCACGATCGCCATGACGACGACGGTACCGGCGGCCGCCGACGTGGCACGTTCCAGGAACGCCTCGATCCGCACGCTCCTTGCGACCCGTCTCGGCGGGAGCCTAGGCTCGTCGGGTGAGCCGGTCCCCCGTTCGGCACCGACGCGCCGTGCTGGTCTTCGCGATCGCCATCCTCCCGTGGGCGGCGGTGTCGGTGCTCGGCGAGCGGGGCCCCGGGTCATCCGGCGCGGTCCCGAACGCCTCCACCACGGTCGAGGCGTTCACGTCGATGCCGGTCGTGGCGTCCGATCGACCGAGCACCCTGCTCTTCGTCCGGCGCGGCGACAGAACGCACACGGCCGTCACGACGCCCGTCGGCCTCGCGCTCGCGCATCCCTCGGCGCTCACCCGCGAACCAGGGCCGGCGAGCCCGACCGCACGGATCGTGCCGCTCGCGCTTCACCTGGCGGGACGAGGTCCACCCCTGCTCGCCGCCGCCTGACCGCGTGCGGCGTTGGAGCGACGCGTCGAACCGACGCGCTCGCGCGACGTTCGCCACCGAGAAGCGCTCGAAAGGGGACGATCATGACCACTGCCGATGCCGTCCGAGAGCATGCGCTCGCCCTCGCCCGGACCTCCGTCGATCGAGACGAGGCGGTCCGTGAGCTCGAGGCCCTGTGCGGAGGCCGACGCGTCGCCGTCGTCAGGGCTCGCCAGCAGGTGCTGAGCTCCCCCGAAGGTTCCGAAGAGCCGGCCGCCGGTCGCGCCGTGGAGCTCCTCGATGAGCTGCTCGGCCGCCTGCCTGCCTAGCGGGGGGCCCATGGACACCCTCGATCGATCGCCGGCGCGCACGACACCGAGCAAGCGGGTCGAGAACGTCGGGTACGCGCTCGTCGCCGTCGGGTATGCCGTGATGACCCTCGGCATCCTCGAGGTGGGCGGGCTCTTCAACGTCGTGGTCGGGCTGGCCGGTGCATGGACGGGCTGCGTGTTGATGTTCCTCGGTGAAGGGAGGCGGGACTCCGATGACGTGGCGGAGTTCAGGAGGCAGCTCGACGAGCTCTGATCGGTCATGGGCGGCGCGGAGCCCACGATGTCGGTCGTGAACGAGATCCCGCTCCCCGGGATCGGCGTCCGCTACGAGTTCGTCACGCACGACGGGGACCGGGTCGCGGTGGTCCACCACCGTTCGGGCGTCCGCGAGCTCGTGCGGTTCGAACGCGACGATCCCGACACGTCGCACGACCTGTTGCGCCTCGGACCCGAGGACAGCCGCACCCTTGCCGAGCTCCTAGGGGTGTCGCAGGTCGCGAAGGAGCTGTCAGAGCTGGAGCAGGACGTGGAAGGGCTTGCGGTCGACCGGCTGCCGCTCCCCGCGGCGAGCCCGTTCGACGGCGGCACGATCGGCGACACGCAGGCTCGAACGCGCA
>CBRGMI010000401.1:0-1566 GCA_967797495.1 uncultured bacterium | reverse complement strand
AGGGCGTCGGTGAGGGCGAACGCGCAGCGGAGTGCGCGGGTCGGGGCGTCGAACGTCGCCAAGACCCCGTCGCCGGTGGACTTCACGAGCCGGCCACGGAAGCGCTCGACCTCCTTGCCGGCGACCTCGTCGTGTTGATCCAATAGGCGCCGCCACCGCTGATCTCCCATCGCGGCGGCCCGCTCCGTGGAACGGACGATGTCGGTGAACAGGACCGTCGCGAGCACCCGCTCCGCATCCTGGGCCGCCTGCCACGATCGCATGTGCTCACCGGTCCAGGCGAACTCCTCCACGTACCTGCTCGACGGAGCTCGATCCGCCGGGCGGTAGGTCAGCACGGAGACCCCCGACTCGAACGTCCTCGTGTCGACGAGCCCTAGGTGCGTCGTGTCGCTGGCCTCCTTGAACAGGCGCTTGCCGCTTCCGAGGAGGACGGGGAAGACCATGATCCGGTACTCGTCGATCACGTTGACCCCGATGAGGGAGTTGAGGAGATCGCAGCTGCCGAACAGGAAGATGTCCCCGCCGGGTTCCTGCTTCAGATCGGTGATCGCCTCGACGGGATCGCCCTTGATGACGGTGGAGTTCCGCCACGACGGGCTCTCAAGGGTCTTGGAGACCACGTACTTCGGGAGGTCGTTCATGCGATCGGCGAACCCCTCGTCTCTCGGAGCGGTCGGCCAGAACGCCGCGAAGATCTCGTATGTCACTCTCCCCAGCAGGATCGCGCCCGCCTGGAAGACCTCGTCGGCCTTGAAACGCTGCTGATCCTCGGAGGCGTACCGCAGGGCCCAGGCGTTCCTCCCGTCCGGATGCGGTTCGTGACCGGGTGCCTCCATCACGCCGTCCAGCGTCACGAACTCGGACGCGATCAGTCGTCGCATGGACCCTCCACGAAGCAGCTGAGGTGCCTCGGTATGCGAATCACCCTCGGCCAGTCGGTCGGTACGTTGATGGATGGATGGCGGTTGTTCTCAGAACCCCATGACCAAAGCAGACGAGATGGTAGCCGGAGAGCGTCCACGGGTTAACAGGGGTCGTACCGACGGCCTTTCTCGGCACGCGCGACCGTCAACGGGTCCCCGTTCATGGAGTTATGGCAGCCCGCTCAAGTGCCTCGATGAGGACATCGGCCTCGTACGAGTCGTCGTGGCGGACACCGTTGATGTAGAAGGTCGGCGTCCCGTTCACCCCGCTTCGCACTCCGCTCATGAAGTCCTCGTGGACGCGAGCGGCGTGCACGTGTTCGGCCATCTCCTTGTCGAAGCGCTCCACGTCGAGCCCGAGCTCCTCCGCGTACGCGTGGAGATCTTCGTCGGCCAGGTGCCGCTGGCGCTCGTAGAGGAGGTCGTGCATCCGCCAGAACTCCCCCTGCGCGTCTGCCGCCTCCGCCGCTTCCGCCGCGTGCTCGGCGTGTGGGTGCGAGGTCGAGATCGGGAAATTGCGGAACACGAACCGGAGCCGATCCCCCATCCGGTCCTGCACGTCCTTGATGATCGGGTAGGCCTCGCCGCAGTACGGGCACTCGTAGTCGCCGTACTGGACGAGCGTCACCGCCGCCGAGGC
>CBRGMI010000400.1:0-1568 GCA_967797495.1 uncultured bacterium | reverse complement strand
GCGCTCGTGATCAGGTCGGGCACGACGCCCTCGTCCTCGATCGCGAACCAGCGCCCGGCGCGGCCCATGCCGCTCTGGATCTCGTCGGCGATGAACAGGATCCCGTGATCGGCGCAGAAGTCCGCGAGGCCCTTCACGAAGCCCGGCGCCGGGACGATGAAGCCGCCCTCGCCCTGGATCGGCTCGAGGATCACCGCGGCGACGTTCTCCTCGCCGATGTGCTTGTGGATCTCATCGCGCGCGTAGTCCAGCGCCTCCTCGGCGCAGCGCTCGGGCCCGCCCGGCCAGCGGTACGGGTAGGCGAACGGCAGCCGGTAGATCTCGGGCGCGAACGGCCCCATGCCCTGCTTGTAGGGCATCACCTTGGCGGTGAGCGACATCGCGAGCAGCGTCCGACCGTGGAACGCGTGGTCGAACGTCACGATCGCCTGTCGACCGGTCGCCTTTCGGGCGATCTTGACCGCGTTCTCGACCGCCTCCGCTCCCGAGTTGGCGAACATCGTCTTCTTGGGCGCGTCGCCGGGCGCGAGGGCGTTCAGTCGCTCGGCCAGCTCGATGTAGGGCTCGTTGGCCGTCACGTGGAAGCAGGTGTGCGTGTCGAGCTCGAGCTGCCGCTGCGCCGCCGCGACCACCTCGGGCGAGGTGTGGCCAACGTTGAGCACGGCGATCCCGGTGGCGAAGTCGATCAGCCGGTTGCCGTCGACGTCCTCGATGATCGAGCCCGAGGCCCGGGCCGTGACGATGGGGTGCGTGTTGAACACGCCCTGCGGCACCGCCGCGGCGCGGCGCTCGAACCACTCGCGCGACCTCGGCCCCGGGATCTCGGTGACGACCTTGCGCTCCTGCGGGATGTCCACGTGCCGACGCCTCCTCGTGAGGATGGCGTCAGTTTCCCACGCGACCGAACGGCCGAGCGAACCGGTTGCTACCGGCGCGAGGCTCCCACGTGCGCGGGCTCGCCCACGACGTGCGTCATCGGGATCGCGAAGCTCGCCGCGACGCGGTGCGGGAGATCGAGCCTGAGCCACTTCGACAGGCCGGGCGGCAGCGTCGACAGGATGATCTCGTCGAACGGCCCTCGGTCGCGGATCGCGTCGCCGATCGCGAGCATCGGGTTCCCGTCGCCGACCTCGCCCTCCACCTCTACGGCGAGTCCGGACAGGCGCATCCGAGCCTCGTCCAGCCTTGCACCGGCCGCGGCTCGCGCCTCGCCCTCGGTCCAAGGGTGGTCGCTCGGCGGCGTGGCGGGCACCACGAGGAAGAAGGCGCAGGGCCCGGCGCGCGAGAGCTCCCGGATCCGGGAGACGAGGGGTTCGCCTGCGAGCGTCTGGTTGGCGACGACCAGGTAACGGCGCATCGGCACCACCTCCAACTCTCCACCCTACGACCGAGGACCCGAAAACGGGGCCCGCGGGCCTCGGCGAGACCCCGATGGGCTTTTTTCGGCATACTTTGGTCAAGAGGCTCCCGGACCCGTGCGGGTCGGGGACGGACGGGGAGGTCCACATGGCAACCGCAACGAAGACGTGGCAGATGTACATCGGCGGCGCCTGGGTCGACTCTTCGGG
>CBRGMI010000399.1:0-1579 GCA_967797495.1 uncultured bacterium | reverse complement strand
TCGCCGCGATCTCGGGCGTGGGACCGGCCAAGCTCGAGCGCTACGCGGACGAGGTCCTCGCGGTCGTCGCGGCCGGGTAACGAGGGCGGCCGATCAGTTTCGCCCGGCCGAGCGGTCCTATCCTCGAACGGACCGGGCGATCGGAAGGACTCGTGCGATGCGAAGACTGATGGTCACAACGTTCCTGACCCTCGACGGCATCATGCAGGGACCCGGCGGACCCGGCGAGGACGACAGCGGCGGGTTCGCGCTCGGCGGCTGGTCGGTGAACTACTGGGACGATCGGATGCGCGAGTTCATGACCCAGACGATGAGCGTGCCGTTCGACCTCCTGCTCGGACGCAGGACCTACGAGATCTTCAAGGGCTACTGGCCGAACGCCCCCGAGGAGGCCGGCTCCAAGCCGTTGAACGACGCCACCAAGTACGTCGTGTCGCGGGGTCGTCCCACGCTCGACTGGGAGGAGTCGATTCTCATCGAGGGTGACGCGGCCGAGGGGATCGCGGCGCTCAAGGACGCCGACGGACCCGAGCTCCAGGTCCACGGCAGCGGGAACCTGATCCAGACGCTCCTGCGTCACGGCCTGGTCGACGAGTTCCGCCTGTGGGCGTTCCCCGTCGTGATCGGGTCGGGCAAGCGCCTCTTCGCGGACGGCGCCATCCCCGCCGGGCTGAGGCTCGTCGACAACGTGGTCTCCACCACTGGGGTCGTGATCGGCACCTACGAGCCCGCGGGGGAGCTCGTCACGGGATCGTTCTGACCGCGTCGATCGGTAGCGGAGCGGTCCCGGTCAGGACGGCCACTCGGGTTTGGGCTTCGGCTTGCTCAGTAGGTCGTCGAGCGTGGTCTTGGGCTCGCCCTCGGCCTTCGCCAGCTCCTGTTCGAGGCGATCGGGCTGCAGGTCGTCGCCGGCGGCCTCGAGCATCTCCTCGAGCGACTTGCCGGCGCTGCCCTTGAGGCGGATGCGGAGCGCGGCGAGCACCGAGGCCTGCTGGTCCGACAGACCCCGGCTGACCCTGATCTCGGTCAGCGCCTGCTCGGCCCGGGCGAGGAGCTCTTCGTCCTCCACCCGACCAGTCTGCCACGCTACTCAGAGAGGAGCGAGACCGGCAGGCGCTGGTGGGGGGCGTTCGCGGCTTCGATCCAGAGCTTCGGGGCCGCGCCCTTCAGGAGCTTCGAGACCGTCGTGAGTGTGAAGTCGCCGGGCGCGATCTTCCGCAGGTCCTTGGGCAGGACCGGGAACGAGACCGTTCCGTCGGGCCGGGCTCGGGGCGAGTACGGAGCTACGAGCGTGGCGCCCGGGCCGTTGCGAGAGGGGTCGAGCATCACGCGCCCCTCGCGCTTGGCCTTGCGGAACTCGGCGGTCACGAGGTCGGGCCGGCGGTCGATGGCGAGCTCGGCGAGCCGAGTGGCGGCGTGCCGGAGCCGTTCGGGAGCGACGGTCCGGACGATCGGCACGACGACGTGGATGCCCTTGCCGCCGGTGGTCTTGAGCAGGGTCTCTAGGCCGAGGTCGTCGAGGATCTCGAGCACCAGGAGCGCGACCTCGACCGCGGCCTCGAACGCGTCGTCCGGCGGG
>CBRGMI010000398.1:0-1579 GCA_967797495.1 uncultured bacterium | reverse complement strand
GCTCGATAGGCTGGGCCGCCGTGGACGCCAGAGACCTTCGCGACCTCGTCCGCTTCGACGAGGACGGGCCGCATCACGAGGAGCTGTTCGAGTCCGAGCACCTGTGGTCCGAGGTCGTCTGTCTCGAGCGGAACCAGTCGCTCGGGACGATCGAGGACCGGGACTCGGATGCGCTCGTGCTCGTCGTGACCGGCCGGGTCGTCGTGCAGGTGAACCTGGGCCGCAAGCGCCTCGAGCAGTGGGAGACGACGCTGGTCCCGGCGGGCTCGGAGCTGACGATCACGAACGCGACCGGCGAACCCGCCGTGGTCTTGCTCGTCGCCGCGCCACCGCCGCCGAAGCGCCCGATCAGCGAGTAGCCCGCCGGGGCAGCAGCAGCGTCAGGGCGAAGGCGACCACGAAGCTGGGCAGGCTCGCCCCAAGCCCCGAACCGAACAGCGGGAACGGCAACCCCACGGCGTCGAACACCCGCCCGACCGCGTCGACCCAGCCCTGCGGCCCGGTGGGCACACACCATTGGTAGACGACGAACCCGACGACCCACGGCACGAAGGCGAGCCACCGAACGCCGCTCGGCTCGAACAACGCCTCCTGCCCGTACCGCCCGTGGTTGCGCACGAAGAAGTCGGCGAGGAAGACGGCGGTGAGCGGCACGAAGACCGACCCGATCAGGAACAAGAACACCTCGTAGCGTTCGGCGGTGAACGCCAGCGCCAGCAGGAACCCGAGCGCACCCACCGCGAGCACCAGCCCGCGCTGAGGCGCCTCGCTCGCGACGTTCTGCGTCGAGACCGCGGCCGAGTAGATGTCGGCGAACGCGTTGTCGCTCTCCCCGACCAGCAGCGCCACCAGTACCACGCCGCCGCCGGCCAGACCCACAATCGCCGAGCCGATCCCCAGCGCGTCCGCATCCGCGCCGGTCGCGAGCACCAACAGCACGCCGAGCGCGTAGAACCAGGCGTTGCCCGCGGCGTAGCCGGCGTACGTGCCCAGTGTCGCGCGCGAGCCGGGCCGCGCGAAGCGGTTGTAGTCCGCGGCGAGCGGGAGCCAGGAGACCGGCATCACGATCACCAGGTCTACGGCGAGCCAAAACGGGAGCCCGCCCCGTCCGGCCGAGCCCCAGACCGCGCCCGAGCCTCGCAGGATTTCGACGGTGATCCACACCGCCGAGCCGAGCAGCACGTAGATCCCGAAGCGCTCGAGCCACCGACGCACGACCAGCACGGGGCCGCCCACCGCGAGCGCGGTGCACACGACGGCCACAACGGCGAGCCAGAACACCCGCGACTCGAACCCGAACAGCCGCGCCGAGGCGACGTTCGCGACCTCGCCCATCGCCCAGAACTCGACGGCGGTCCACCCGACGAGCTGCACGACGTTCAGCGACGTGGGTAGGAACGAGCCTCGGGCGCCCAGAACGGGGCGAAGCAGGACCATCGTCGGGACGCCCTCGCGCTCGCCGGCGAGCCCGACGAGGGCGAGCGGGACGCACCCGACCAGCGTGCCGACCCCGATCGCGAGGAGCGCGCGCCCCATCCCGAGCGCCGGGACCAGGAGCGCGCCGGTGACCATCACGAGC
>CBRGMI010000397.1:0-1590 GCA_967797495.1 uncultured bacterium | reverse complement strand
AAGCTCCTCGATCCGCCGGCGGATGTCCTCGCGCCCGAACTCGACGCTGACGACGCCCGACACCGGAGCCGATCGTAGCAGTCGGCTACCCGAACAACGCGTCCAGGACCCCGCCGGTCGCGTCGACGAGGGCCCCCGCGGCTCGGGACCACCACGAGCCCGATTCGGGCGGCGGCGGGCCCGGGACGCCCACGACCACCAGGGGCACCTCGCCCACGATCCTCCCCCGGGCCGAGACCCGGACGATGCCGATCTCCTCCCCCCGGGCCGGTGGGAAGGCCACGTGGGGCTCGAGCTCCACGGTGCGCGAAACGGTCGCCGCCGACGGGACCAGACCGAGCACGTCCCCGCCGGCGCTCACCGAGAGGCGCCGGCCGCCGACGACCACGTCGTCGAGGCGCTCCCCCTCCCGCAGGAGCGTCCGGCGGTCGAACGCGTCGAACCCGTAGTTCAGCAGTGCGGCCGCGGCCGAGAACGGCTCGCCCGGCGCGCCGAGGACCACCGCGATCAGTCGCTCGTCCCCGCGCTGCGCCGCCGCGACGAGGCAGAACCCCGCAGGACTCGTGTACCCCGTCTTCACCCCGATCGCACCGGGGTACAGCCACAGCAGCACGTTGCGGTTCTGGACGATCCTGGGTTTGGCGTCGAGGGACTCGACCGTGTGGAACCGGGTCGCCACCACGCTCGCGAACCCGGGGCTGCGATAGGCGACGCGCGTGAGCCGGACGAGGTCGGCGGCTGACGAATACCCCGTGTCGTCGAGGCCGTTCGGTGACGTGAACATCGTCCGCGTCATGCCGAGTTGCTCGGCGCGCGCGTTCATGTCGTCCACGAACGCGTCCACCGAGCCCGAGACGTGTTCGGCCAGCGCCACCGCGGCGTCGTTGGCCGACTGGAGCAGCAGGGCGTACAGCAGCTCGTCCACGCGGATCCGCTCACCCGCCACGAGACCGAGACCCGAGATACCCGAGACCGGCCCGCTGGCGGCGCCCTCGCTCACCGTGACGACGTCGGTGAGGTCGGCGCGCTCGACCACGAGCAGCGCGGTCATGATCTTCGTGACGCTCGCGATGGGCCGCCGTTCGTTGCGGTCGAGATCGAACAGCACCTGGCCGGTCTCGAGATCGGCGAGCACGGCCGACGCCGCATGGATCTCGGGGACCTCGGTCGGGGTCGAGGGTGTCCGCAGTGTCGAGGGGAACGGCGAGAGGCTGGCCTGCCCGCCCGGCTGGATGACCGGCGTCGGTGGAGGCGGCTGCGGCGCGGGCGATTGCGCGCGGGCCGCGCCCAACGACAGCAGCGGCACCGAGATCAGCGCCAACACCGCGATCAGCGCCAAAGGAAACAGCCGGCGCGATGAGGCGCGCGCGGACCGGCGGATCACGTCAGGTGCTGTCGGAGGTTGGTGCGCAGCAGGGCCTGCTTCAGCTTGCGCGATGCCCTGGCGAGCTCGACGAGGGAGGCCGTCGCACCCCGACGGGCATCGGGGTTCCGCTGACGGAGCTGGGGCATCACGATCGACTCGAAGAAGTCGGCCTCCCGCTCCTCGAAGTGCTTGTACATCGTCAGGTGCCGGGGCTCGACGCCGAA
>CBRGMI010000396.1:0-1595 GCA_967797495.1 uncultured bacterium | reverse complement strand
TCGAGCAGCTACGACGTGACGGCGAACGCTTGGCGACGGTCGCCTCGTTCACCGATCCGGGCGCGCCGGTGCCGACCTGCCCCGACTGGTCGCTTCGCGATCTGGTTCATCACGTTGGGGGCGTGCATCAATGGGCGACCGGGTTCGTCCGGGGTGCCGGACGCCAGCCGCCCGACGGCGACCTCGAGCGATTCGTCGGGGGATGGCCCGAGGACGCCGACCTGGTGGCGTGGTTCGTGGATGGCCACCGAGCCCTCGTGGAGGCGCTCGCGTCGGCTCCAGCCGATCTGGAGACCTGGACGTTCCTTGAGGCTCCCACACCGCTCGCCTTCTGGGCGCGCCGTCAGGCCCACGAGACCGCGATCCATCGGGTCGACGCGGAGAGTGCCGGTGGGGATGTCACCGGGTTCCCGTCCGGCTTCGCGGTGGACGGCATCGATGAGCTTCTGCTTCGCTTCGCGAACCGGCCCGGCCGACCGCTGCCGGCGGTCGAGACGCCGCGGTCGATGGTCGTGCGCGCGAAGGATGAACCCCGGAGCTGGCGCGTGACGTTCGCGCCGTCGGGCTTCCAGATCGAGGCCGATCCGATCGACGACGACGCGGAGCTCCTCGTGACCGGCGACGCCTCGGAGCTCTACGTGTTGCTGTGGAACCGGCGAGACGCAGCCAGATCGGAGATGGACGGAGAACTCGACCTGCTCGATCTCTGGCGAGAGACCGCGCAGATCCGGTGGAGCTGAAGATCGGCCCAGCTCACGCGCCGAACGAGAGCCATCAGGAGCAGGAGGGAGGACGGCCGTGGCCGCATTCCCGGCGATGACGGAATGGCCGAGCGCGGCCAGCGCCCTCCGCTCAAGTGGCGAGCGCCGTCGTGGGTGATCATCGATGGCGATGCCTTCCTGCTCGGGTTCGGGGCGGAGGGCCCGTCCTCGCCTACAACTTCCTCACCGGTTGACGCCGGCACGCCATCAACGGCAATGCTGACGCTTCGAGCGACACGCCGTAGCGGCCGACCGATAGCTCGATGGATCCGCCTACCTCCAGTGCGGATACGTCACGTAGAAGAACTTCCCGTACGAGGGCGTGTCCCAGGAGACCTTCAGGCCCTCGCGCTGCGGCACGAAGACCACGTCGCCAGGCTCGAAGTCCAGCCGCGTGTCCCCTTCGGTGAGCGTCACGCGGCCCTCGAGCATGTAGCACACCGCGCAATCGTTGTCGTAGTCGAACTCGATTGGCGCGGACTCCCAGATCTCGGCGATGCCGGCCGAGACGGGCGCCTGCTCCGGCTGGGCAATCACGTCCACGAGACTGAGCTTGCCGTCGCCGGCATCGAACGGCTCGGTCGCGAACTCGCTCGCCTTCTTCAGCACGACGGCCATTGGGCCTCCTTCGGTCGTTGACCTCCGAATCTCACTCCCGTCGGCCGGGGAAGGCAAGTCGCGACGCGACCATTCGAGGACCCGGACTCGCGACACCGGGGGTTCTTTCACCCTCCAAGTTCCCCCCGGCGGAAGGACCAATTGACGACTGACGGGGTACGCCAGCGGTGTCTGGCCCCCTCTACGGGAATCGTCGGGTCAGGCGCACCGGATCTC
>CBRGMI010000395.1:0-1620 GCA_967797495.1 uncultured bacterium | reverse complement strand
AGGAGATCGAACGCGTCCTCGGGCACCAGGTCTTCCTCGACCTGCACGTCAAGGTGCTGAAGGAGTGGCAGCGCGACCCGAAGGCCCTCCAGCGGCTCGGGTTCTGACGCGCCTACTCGACGATCGTGACCTGCCCCGTCATCGTCGGATGGAGCGTGCACAGGAAGTCGTAGGTCCCCGGGCTCACGGCTCCCGAGATCGGTTCGCCGTTGAAGGTCTGGCCGGCGGCGATCGGGACGTCGACATCGGTCCCGGTGATCGTGAATGTGTGGTCGGCGGCGTCCTGGTTCTCGATCGAGATGCCCTGGGACGCGCTGGCGGTGAAGCAGTTCGGGTCGAACGCGAAGTCCGAGATCGTGATCGTGAAGGTCGCGCCCTCGCCCGTCAGGTCGACGCAGTCGCGGTTCCCGGTCGTCCCGGTGGCCCCGGTCTCCGCGCCGGTGGCTCCGCCACCGTCGTCCGACGAGCACGCCGTGAGCCCGAGGGCGCACGTCGCGGCGAGCACGAACACGAGCTTCCTCATCCGGCCTCCCGAGATCGGTCCCGCAGAGGATAGCCGCGGCCGCGTTCGGCGCCGGGCGCGCAGAGAGCCGCGAAGCGAGCGCCCGCCGTACCATGGCGGGCGATGTCCCAGGCAGCCGAGATCGAACGCCCGCGTCCCGGTCTGGCGCTATACGCGCCGAAGGACGCGTCCCGGCTCCTCGCGCGGGTGCCCGCGGTGGACGCCGTCGGGCTCGAGGAGCGGGCGGCCTCCCTCGCCAAGCGCTCGATCAAGCGCGAGTCGAAGCTCTGGGCGCTCGACCTGGCGATCCGGTGCATGGACCTGACCACCCTGGAGGGCACCGACACGGTGGGCAAGATCATCGCGATGTGCGCGAAGGCCATCCGGCCCAATCCGGTCGACCCCTCGATCCCCTCGGTGGCGGCCGTCTGCTTGTACCCGCATCTCGTGCCGGTCGCGCTCGGGCAGGTGAAGGGCACGAAGGTGAGGGTCGCGAGCGTCGCCGGCTCCTTCCCGGCCGGTCTCGGGCCGCTCGGCGCCCGCCTGGCCGAGATCCGCGAGGTCGTCGACCTGGGCGCGCACGAGGTCGACATCGTGCTGAACCGTTCGTACTTCCTGGGCGGGCAGTACGCACAGTGCTTCGAGGAGATCGTCGGCGCGCGCGAGGCCGCGGGGAACGCGCACCTCAAGGTGATCCTCGAGACCGGCGAGCTCGGGTCGTACGACCGGATCCGCCAGGCGTCGGTGCTCGCGATGGCCGCCGGAGCCGACTTCATCAAGACCTCGACAGGCAAGATCGGCGTGAACGCGACGCTCCCCGCCGCGCTCTGCATGATGGAGGCGGCTCGCGACTTCTTCCACGAGACGGGTCGCCCCGTCGGCGTCAAGGTCGCCGGCGGCGTCCGGGCCTCGAAGCAGGCGATCCAGTACCTCGTGCTGGTGTACGAGACGCTCGGGCCGGAGTGGATGACGCCCGAGCGGTTCCGGATCGGCGCGTCGACGTTGCTGAACGACGTGCTGATGCAGATCGACAAGGAGCGCACAGGCCGCTACCAGGGTGCCGACTACTACACGATCGACTGACCCTTTGTACCTCTCGAAGTGAAGGCACCAGCGGG
>CBRGMI010000394.1:0-1624 GCA_967797495.1 uncultured bacterium | reverse complement strand
GAGGAGCGGCCCCGTAGACTCGGCTCGACATGTCCGGTCGAAGGGCCTCCGACCTGCTCGTCTCCTGCCTGGAGGCCGAGGGCGTCCCGTACGTGTTCGGCGTGCCGGGAGAGGAGACCGTCGACCTGAACGAGTCGCTGTCCCGCTCGACCGTCCGCTTCGTTCCGACGCGGCACGAGCAGGCGGCCGCGTACATGGCCGACGCCTACGGCCGCCTCACGGGTCGGGCGGGCGTCTGTCTCGCGACCCTGGGGCCCGGAGCGACGAACCTCGTGACCGGGGTCGCCGACGCGTTCCTCGATCGCGCCCCGATCGTCGTCCTCACCGGCCAGGGCGACCTGGAACGGATGCACAAGGAGTCCCATCAGTACATCGACGTCCTGGCGATCATGCGCCCGATCACCAAGTGGAACGCGCGCGTGAGCGACCCGGCGATCATCCCCGAGGTCGTCCGCAAGGCCTTCAAGGTCGCGGAGGCCGAGAAGCCGGGATCCACCCACATCGAGCTGCCCGAGGACGTGATGGCGGCGGACACGGCGGGCGAGCCGCTCGCCCGGACGGAGCCGGTGCACCCCGACGCCTCGTCCGCCGACATCGCGCGTGCCGCCGAGCTCATCCGCCACGCCGAGCACCCGATCGCGCTCGCGGGGAACGGGGCGGTCCGCGGGCGTGCCGCGAACGCCGTTCGCGCGCTCGCACGGCGGACCGGCATCCCGGTCGCGACGACGTTCATGGCCAAGGGGCTGATGGACCCCGACGACGAGCTCGCGCTGGGAGCCGTCGGACTGCAGCCCGGCGACTACCGGATGACCGGGTTCGACGAGGCCGATCTGGTGATCGCGATCGGCTACGACCTGGTCGAGCACGCCCCGCGGCACTGGAACCCGAACAAGGACAAGGCGATCGTGTGCATCGACACGGTCCCCGCCGAGATCGACGAGCACTTCATCCCCGCCGTCGAGCTCGTCGGTGACGTGTCGCGGAGCCTCGAGCGACTGACGCGCAAGGCCGAGCGAGCGCCACACCCCGCCGGCTCCGTGCGCCTGCGAGATGCCGTACGCGAGCGCCTGCGTCGCGCCGACGACGACCCGGAGTCGCCGCTGCAACCACCCAGGGTCCTCGTCGAGCTTCGGCGGGCGCTGGGGAAGCGGGACATACTCGTCTCCGACGTCGGGCTGCACAAGCTCTGGATCGGCCGGATGTTCACCGCCTACGAACCGGACACGGTCCTCATCTCGAACGGCCTGGCCGCGATGGGCTTCGCTCTTCCGGCGGCCATCGCCACCAAGCTGGTCCACCCGGACCGCAACGTGGTGGCGGTGAGCGGCGACGGCGGGTTCATGATGAACGCGCAGGAGCTCGAGACCGCGGTTCGGCTGGGGACCGCCGTCGTCAACGTCGTCTGGGAGGACGGCGGATTCGGCTCCATCGCGTGGAAGCAGGAGAAGCGGTTCGGGCGCCACTTCGGCACGGACTTCGGCAACCCGGATCTCGTGCGGTTCGCCGAGTCGTTCGGCATCCCCGCCTGGCGGTGCGAAACGGCCTCCGACTTCGCGAAGCGGCTCGAAGAGGCGCTCGCGGCCGACGGCCCGAGCCTCATCGCGATACCGATCGACTACTCGCC
>CBRGMI010000393.1:0-1635 GCA_967797495.1 uncultured bacterium | reverse complement strand
ACCAGCTGCGCTCGAAGGAGCACCGGGAGCGCCCCGTAACGCTGCTGGAGCGGGACGGCGATGTTCACCGCGACCCCATAGCACAGGACCGCCAGGAGGACGAGCGAGGCCCCGAGCGCGGTCGCGTCCGCGTCGCCCGTGGCCGGCCAGAGCACCCCGACGACGCCGAGGAAACCCACGGCGATCCCGATCAGTTGCCGGCTCGCGGGCAGCCGGCGCAGCAGGATCGCGGCCGTGACCGCCGCGAAGATCGGAACGGCTCCGTTGAGCATGCCCGCGAGCGACGAGTCGATCCACTGCTGGCCGATCGGGAACAGCAACAGCGGTGCGGCCATCCAGACCACCCCGAGCACCGCAACCCGTGGCAGGTCGCTGCGTTCGACGGGCCGATGGGACCCACGCACCAGCGAGAGCGTGAGCGCGCCGACGGCCACCCGCCCGAACGCCACCACCCCGGGGCCGAAGTGCTCGAGGCCGATCTCGATGAACAGGAACGACGAGCCCCACATCGCCGCGATCGCGGCCAGGAGCCCCCACTCCTGCGGCCCGAACGCCTCCCGCCTGGTCCCCTGGGCGGTCTCGATCAGCGGGCGTCTGCTGCTCATGTCGGCCCTCTGCCCTCCCCTCTGCCCGCCCCTTTGGCCGCCCCCGGGCAGCCTCCTGCTCGTCCGAACCCTCGGGGGCCCGTCAGCCTTCCCAACGCGCCACGGGTCCTCATCGTGAGAGCAGGTTCTCCACGACCGCGTCCCGGACCTCGGTGGTGCTCGCGGCCCCGGGGTCGTCGCGCGTCGGCCGCAGGTCGTAGGTGACCGTGCGACCCTCGGCGATGACCGCCGCGACCGCAGCCTCGAGCCGGTCCCCCGCCACCGTCTCGCCGATGTGCCGCAGCAGCATCGATCCGCACAGCATCAGCGCCATCGGGTTGGCGCGGTGCAACCCGCGGTAGCGCGAGGCGGTCCCGTGGGTCGCCTCGAACACCGCCACGGCGTCGCCGAGGTTGACGCCCGGGGCCACGCCGAGCCCGCCGACGATCCCCGCGCACAGGTCCGAGAGGATGTCGCCGTAGAGGTTCGGCAGCAGCAGGACGTCGTGGTCCTCGGGACGCTGCACGAGCTGCATCGCGAGGTTGTCGATGATCCGGTCCTCGAACGCCACGTCCGGGTACTCGCGTGCCACCTCGCGGGCGGCCTCCAGGAACAGGCCGTCGGAGAACTTCATGATGTTGGCCTTGTGCCCCGCGGTCACCTTCCGGCGGCCGTTCGCCCTCGCGTACTCGAAGGCGAACCGCGCGATCCTGCGGCTCGCGGTATCGCTGATCGCCTTGATCGACAGGCCCGAGTCCTCCCGGACGCGCTTGCCGGTCGTCCGCTCGATGAAGGCGATCAGCTCCGCCGTCTGCGGTGCCCCCTGCTCGAGCTCGATCCCGGTGTACGAGCCCTCCGTGAGCTCCCGCACGACCACGAGGTCCGCATGTTCGTACCGGGACCGCACGCCCGGGTAGAGCGTGCACGGTCGCACCGCCGCGTACAGGCCCAGGGCGACCCGGAGCCCGACGTTCACGCTCCGGAACCCGGCCGGCGTGGCGAGCGGACCCTTCAGCGCGACGCGGTTGCTCCGGATCGACTCGATCACCCG
>CBRGMI010000392.1:0-1638 GCA_967797495.1 uncultured bacterium | reverse complement strand
GGCGAGCTGGCCGGCAACGCCGTGCAGAGGGCCGTGGAGGCCGTCATGGAGCACGACGACGACGCGGCCGACGCCGTGGTCGCGGGCGACGACGAGATCGACGCGATCTACCTCGAGCTCGACCGAGACATGCTCGCGCTCCTCGCATTGCAGCAGCCGGTCGCCGCCGACCTTCGACTGGTCTCGGTGATCATGCACGCCAGCCTGCACCTGGAACGCATCGGCGATCAGGCCGTGAACGTCGCGAAGGTCTACCGGGTCAGCTCGAACCTCCCGAGGAACGCGGCGATCGTCCAGCAGATCGGCGAGATGGGGCACATCGTCGTCGACATGGTCCGGGTGGCGATGGATGCCCTCAGGCGCCGGGACCTGGAGCTCTGCACGCGGCTGCCGAGCATGGACGATCCGGTCGACCGGCTCAACCGCAACATGCACTTCGAGGTGGCCAAGCTCGCCGACGACCCGAAGGCGCTCGACTGGGGCATGCACATGAACATCGCGGCCCGCGCCCTCGAACGCGTCGGGGACAACGCGGTCGACATCGGCGAGCAGGTGTCGTTCCTCGTGTCCGGTGAGTTCCGAGAGTTCACCGACGCGTCCCATCCGGGGGGCGTGTCCTCCGATGCAACCTGACGGCACGCGCATCCTCGTCGTCGAGGACGAGGAATCCCTCGCCGACTCGGTGCGCTACAACCTCGAACGCGAGGGGTACTCGGTGTCGGTCGCGTCGGACGGCCGGCGCGCTCTCGAGCGCTTCCGGACCGATCCGCCGTCGCTGGTGATCCTGGACCTCATGCTGCCCGAAGTCTCGGGACTGGACGTGTGCCGAGCGATCCGGTCGGATTCGGACGTCCCGATCATCATGGTCACGGCCAAGGACTCCGAGGCCGACAAGGTCGCGGGGCTCGAGCTGGGTGCCGACGACTACGTCACCAAGCCGTTCTCGATGCGCGAGCTGGTCTCGCGCGTGCGGGCCAACCTGCGTCGGACCAGACACCACGCGGTGCCGGCCCCGGCCGACGAGGTCCTCGAGGGGGGGCCGGTCCGGATGGATGTGGCGCGCCACGAGGTGGCCGTCCGGGAGGACGCGGTCTCGCTCCCACCGAAGGAGTTCGAGTTGCTCGAGGCCTTCCTCCGCCGGAAGGGGCGCCTGCTGACCAGGGACTTCCTGATCGAGGAGGTCTGGGGCCCCGACTACTTCGGTGACACCCGGACCCTCGACGTACACGTGAAACGCCTGCGCCGCAAGCTCGAAAAGGATCCCCACCGGCCCGACCACCTGCTCACCGTGCGGGGGCTCGGATACAAGTTCGTCGACTGAATGCCGTCGGCTTGGACTGTCGGTTGGCCTGAGGGATAATCCCTCTCCCACGTCCAAGGAGCCGGGAACGGACGCTTCCCCAACCACCGACCTCGCCGACGACGCTCGGTATCTGAATCGAGAGCTGTCGTGGCTCGAGTTCAACGCCCGCGTGCTCGCGCTGGCCGAGGACGCCTCGCTCCCGCTGCTCGAACGGGTCAAGTTCGTCGCGATCTTCGCGAACAACCTCGACGAGTTCTTCCAGGTCCGGGTCTCGGGCCTGCAGGAGCAGGTCGAGGCCGGCGTGGTCAAGCGTTCGCCCGACGGCAGGACGCCCG
>CBRGMI010000391.1:0-1642 GCA_967797495.1 uncultured bacterium | reverse complement strand
CGACAAGGAGCGTGAGACGACGGGGGCACGAGCGGGTTAGGGGAAGGCCCGCTCGCCCCCGGCGTCCTCACATGGCGACCAAGCCGACCGTCAAGCGGCCGCTCGACTGCCACGAGCGCGCGCTCCGGCTGCTCGCGGTCCGTCCGCGAGCGCGGCGCGAGCTCGAGTCGCGGCTGCGCCGGGCGGGGTTCGAGACGGCCGAGGTGTCGCTGGAGCTCGACCGGCTGGAGGAGGTCGGGCTGCTCGACGACGAGGCCTTCGCGCGCGAGCTGGCCGACCACCACCTGACGGTCCGTGGGAGCGGGCGACGGGCGGTGGCGAGCGCGCTCGCGGCCAAGGGCGTGTCGCGGGAGACGATCGACGTGACCCTGGCGGGCCTGGAGGAAGAGGACGAGAGCGCCCGAGCGCTCGAGGTGGCCAAGGACCGGGCCCGGCGCCTCACGAGCCTGCGGCCCGAGGCGGCGTACGGGCGCCTGGTGGCGTTCCTTGCCCGGCGCGGCTACGACGGCGGCGTCTCCCGGGACGCCGCCAGGGCGGCCCTGGGGCTCGACGACCGCCACGCCTGAGCGCCCGGGTCCGGCGCCACGAGGCCGCCACCCTTGCCTCTACCGAGCGCACGCCGTACGCTCTGTTCGTACGAGGTTCATCCGTTGGTCAACGTTCATCCGTGCCTGAAACCTTGAGAAACCAGACCTCACAGGGAGCACACCGGATCGGAGGGCGAGCAGGGCCGCCGGCCCCGGCATCGCGCTAATCCGCATCCTTCGGACGCACGGCCGAACAGTGCCCGATGGGCCTCGGTTCGGCTGTTCCGTTTCTACGAGCGAGGCGGTGGACCGATGGTACCGGTGGTGGTGGGGATCGTTGCCCTGGCACTGGGCGTGGCGATCGGCTTCGTGATCCGACGAGCGGTCGCCAGGTCGCAGGCCGAGAGCGCGGAGAGCAGAGCGCAGAAGGTGATCCTGGAGGCCGAACGCGAGGCCGAGCGCCTCACGCGCGAGGCCCTGGTGGAAGCGAAGGACGAGATCAGCGCGCTCCGGCGCGAGACCGAGGAGGACGTTCGCACCCGGCGGGACGAGATCAAGCGCCAGGAGGATCGCCTCACCCAGAAGGAGCAGGTCGTCGACCGCAAGACCGACGAGGCGGAGCGGCGTGCGGAGGAGCTGGACGATCGGGACCGAACGCTCGCGCTGGTCCGCGAGCAGCTCGAGCACTCGGCGGTCCAGCATCGCGCCGCGCTCGAGAAGATCGCGCGGCTCACGGCGTCCGAGGCGAAGGAAGCGCTCCGCGCGCAGGTGGTGGACGAGGCCAAGCGCGAGGCGATGGCCACCGTCCGCGAGATCGAGGAACGCGCGCGCGAGGAGGGGGAGGAGCGCGCCCGCAAGATCGTGACGATCGCGATCCAGCGCGTCGCCTCCGAGCAGACGAGCGAGTCGACGGTCTCGGTGTTCTCGCTCCCGAGCGAGGACATGAAGGGTCGCATCATCGGTCGTGAGGGCCGGAACATCCGAGCGTTCGAGGCGACGACCGGGGTGAACCTGATCATCGACGACACGCCCGAGGCGGTGGTGCTGTCGAGCTTCGACCCCGTTCGGCGCGAGATCGCCCGGCTCACGCTCGAGAAGCTCGTGCAGGACGGGCG
>CBRGMI010000390.1:0-1657 GCA_967797495.1 uncultured bacterium | reverse complement strand
ATCGTTGCCTCCCGGTCCCGGCCGGGTCGAGGCGTCGAGGGGCCGGCGAACGACTCGAGCAGCGGCCGGTAGAAGAAGCGCTCGTGGATCTCCCGGACCAGCGAGGTCTGCCGTTCGAACTCGTCGAGGAGCTCGTCCTCGCCGTTCATGCCAAGGGAGCGCGCGAGGACGATTCGGGCGGCGGGGTCGGCGGGGAGCTCGTGCGTCTGCAGGTCGCGCACGATCTGCAGACGATGCTCGAGCGTCCGCAGGAACCGGTAGGCCCGGCCGAGCGCGGCCGCATCGTCGCGTCCCACGTACCCCTCGTCGGCCAGGACCTCGAGCGCGCGCAACGTGTTCGGCACGCGCAGGCGCTCGTCTCGGCGGCCGTGGACGATCTGCAGGAGCTGGACCGCGAACTCCACGTCGCGGATCCCGCCGCGACCCCGCTTGACCTCGACGCCGGCCTTGCCCGCGGCGCGTACGTACTCCTCGAGGCGGACCTTGACGCGGCGGACCTCGTCGATCGTCGACTCGGGGAGCACCTCGGGGAACACGAACGGGGCGACGGCCTCGACGAACGCGGCCCCGAGCTCGGGTTCGCCCGCAACGGGACGCGCCTTGATCAGCGCCTGGCGTTCCCACGCGGCGGCCTGCGTCGCGTAGTAGCCGCGCATGGCATCGAGCGACGACGAAAGCGCACCGCGGGCGCCGCCGGGGCGGAGCGTGGCATCGACCCGGAGCGCGATCCCCTCGGCCGTCGGCTCGGCGAGCGCGCGGACCAGGGCCGCGCTCGCGCGCTCGGCCGCCTCCTGCCGTTCGGCCCCGCGCCCCTCGTGGACGAACAGGACGTCGACGTCGGAGGCGTAGTTCAGCTCCGCTCCTCCCAGCTTCCCGAGCGCGACGACCGCGAGCCCCCCGCGGGCGACCGAGCGCGTCGCCGCGGCGAGGCACGCCTCCGCCACCGCGGTGATCTCGGCCACGATCTCCTCGAACGGCGCCGACGACAGGTCCCGGGCCGCGACGCGCAGCATCGACCGCCGGCGGAACCTCCGCAGGCCATCCGGCAGACCGAGCCGTCGGATGTCCTCCGCGAGCTCCGCGTCGAGCTCCGGACGCGAGCGCGCTGCGATGTCGACCAGCGCCGAGGCCTCCTGCGGGTGCGCGACCAGGAGATCCGCGGCCGCCGTCGAGAACCCCAGCAGACGGACGACGGCGGGGAGCGCCTCCGGCCGTGCGAAGGCCGCGCGGGCCTCCGCGTGCTCGGCGACGCGCGCGAACGACACGCGGGCCAGCGCCGGGTCGGGCGCGGACGAAAGGTAGCGTTCGAGCGCCGGCGACCAGAGATCCAGCACCCCGCCACGGTAGCCCCGCCGGCCCGTCCCGGGCGCCCGATGAGCCGAATTAACCCCGCCGTAACGGTGGGCGAGCGAGCCTCGGCTACCCTCGGCAGATGGCGAACTCCGACGAGGTCGAGTACGTCCTGCGCACGATCGAGGAGCGCGGGATCCGCTTCATCCGGCTGTGGTTCACCGACGTCCTCGGGTTCCTCAAGGCCTTCACGATCACGTCGCAGGAGCTCGAGGGCGCGTTCGCCGAGGGGATGGGGTTCGACGGCTCGTCGATCGACGGGTTCAGCCGGATCCAGGAGTCGGACATGGTCGCCGTCCCCGACCCG
>CBRGMI010000389.1:0-1658 GCA_967797495.1 uncultured bacterium | reverse complement strand
CGGCGGGGCACCAGTTCAACGCGCAGATCCGCGTCGACGTCCTCGACGACGCATCGAGCGAGGGACCACTGAGCATCAACCTGACCCTGCAGGGCGGCACGTTCAGTGGCGGCGAGACCTCCGCGACGTGGACCGGGCAGGGGGTCGTGAACTTCAATCACCTCACGATCGACCAGCCTGGAAGCTACGCGATCTCGGCCTCGGCAAGCTGCGCGACCTCGCCGGACCCCGCACCCATCACGATCACCGACGACTCGAACGGGGGCGGGAAGAAGACGGGGGGTTCGGCGATCGGTCTGGTGCTGGCGCTCCCATGGATCCGCCGGCGACGCCGCGGGCCCTGAGCCGACCTCTCACGATCGCGAACGCCAGCGCGACCGCGAACCCGAGCCAGGCGATCGCCGAGAGCGCCAGGCCGGTCCCGATCGCCGGCTCCCGGTACGTGAGCCGGACGTCGTGGCGGCCCGGTGGCAGCGCGATCCCCTGGAGGAACCCGTCGGTGCGCAGCACCGGCGCCGAACGCCCGTCGAGCGTCGCCGACCACCCCTCGTCCCAGACGTTGCGGACGAGCAGGATCGACGAGGCGGAGGCCTCCGCCTCGATCCGCACGTCCTCGGGGGCCACCTCGAGATACGCGGCGGTGCCCCCGATGCTCGCCGCGCTCGGGGTCGAGCCCGGGTCGGTCTCGAGCACCGCGACCGCGGCCGGATCGAACCCCGGCTCCAGGGCGGCGTCGAGCGCCGCCCGCTCGCCGCTCGCCACCGTCCACGAGGGAACCACGGATGCCCGCGGCTCGGCGTCGTCGATCTCGACGAGGCGGTACGCCCCCTCGGTCTCGATGGTCCGACCCGACACGCCCGGGGGCAGCGGCCTCGGGATCCCCTGCGGCACGATCAGGTACCGGGCCCCGAGGAGCCGGAGGTCGGTGAGCGTCGGCACCTGGAGCACCGCGGCGTTGTAGAAGACGGGGAACCTGTTCGTGGCGTGGACGTAGTCCCAGTAGCCGGGCGGCTGGACGGGGGAGTAGCCGATCGTGTCCGGAACCTCGAACAGCACGGATCGTCCGATCAGCAACGCCGGCCAGTCGGGCTCCTTCCGGGTGAACAGGTAGCCCTTGTTGAAGTACGCGTCGGGGCGGATCCACGCGAGGTAGCGCCCGTCGGAGGCCCCGGAGCGTTGCAGCGCTCGAGCGATCGGGCCGGGCGAGAGGTACTCGTGCACGTCGACGTCGGGCCACCGGAGCGGCGCGGCGACCAGTGCCGCGTGGAGCCCGGTCTCGAGGCCGAGGTACACCGTGCCGCCCCGGTACATCGACGACCAGATCGCGCCGGCCAGGAGCTCGACGGCCAGGATCGCACAGAGCGCGACCGGGGCCCACCGCCGGCGACGTGCGAGCGCCCACACGACGCCGATCACCGCGATCGACGCGATCGCGAAGATCGTGAGCCGCCCGACCCGCGCGCCCATCAGCAACGGGAAGACAAGGAGGACGGCGAGTCCCGCGCCGGTCCACCGCATCGCCTCCCCGAACGCCGGCCGGTGATCCATGACCCACTGGATCCCGATCGCGCCGAGGGCCGGGACGATCAGGAACGCGAGGTAGCGCAGGCGGCTCGGGTTGTGCAGGTAGACGTCGCCGAACGGCAGCGAGAGCGCGA
>CBRGMI010000388.1:0-1658 GCA_967797495.1 uncultured bacterium | reverse complement strand
CCGGGCACTCCTGCATGCAGGCGCCGCATGTCGTGCAGGCCCAGAGCACTTCTTCGTCGACGATCTCGGGCACGAGGGGGACCGGTTCGAGCTCGGTCCCGGCCGCCTTGGCCTCCAGGATCTGGGGGCCCCGCTCGAAGAGGTGATCCCGCAGGTTCATGACCAGGAGCTTGGGCGAGAGCGGCTTGCCCGTGTTCCACGCCGGGCACGCTTCCTGACAGCGCCCGCACTCGGTGCAGGCGTACAGGTCCAGGGTCTGCTTCCACGTGAGATCCGAGATCGTGGCCGCGCCGAGGTGCACGTCGTCCGCCTCGGTGCTCTCGAGGTCGATCCGGAGCGGGGTCAGGGTGCCCCGCGGTCGGGTGCTCGCGAAGTACACGTTGATCGCGCTCGTGGCGATGTGCAGGTGCTTCGAGTACCCCAGGTAGACGAGGAATCCGAGGATGATCGCGACGTGGGCCCATTGGAGGGTCCACATCGAGGCCCTCTGCCACCCATCGGACATCCACGTGAACAGGGACGACGCCGCCGTCGACACGGGCGTCCACCACCAGTCCGGCGCGTACCCCGCGGCGACCCGTGCGCCCCGCGCGAGGAACAGCGTGACGATGATCAGGAAGATCAGGCCGAGGATCCGGTAGGCCTCCCACCGATGGCTCCCGACGAAGCGCTCGGGGCGCTCGAACACCCGGATGCCGACCGCGATCGCGATCCCGACCAGCACGCCGGCCGCAAACACGTCCTGGATCAGCCCCAGCCCTCGCGTGCCGCCGATCAGCGGGAGCTCGAAGGTCGGGTCGACCAGTTGCCCCATGACCTCGACGATCGTGGTGAGCAGGATCAGGAAGCCCCAGAAGATCAGCGCGTGCATCAGGCCGGGGAGCGCGCGTTGAAACAGCTTGCGTTGCCCGAGGACCTCGGTGCCCTCGCGAGCGACGCGCCGGGGGACGTCACCGCTGCGCTCGACCGGACGCCCGAGGCGCACGAGCCGCGTGAGCAGACGTGCTCGGCGGGCCGCGAGCCCGCCCGCGATCCCGATCAGAAGCACAAGGACCACGGCGCGAACGACCATCGGCGCGAGCATACCCGGCGCCTCGGGACGCTCGGCCGGGCGACCTCGCGGTCTAGGGCCATGAACGAGGATGTCCTCCCGACCCCCACACAACTTGGGACGCCCCGCCCTCGGGAATACCCTTCGACAGGCACGAGGTTGATACGCATGCGCTCAAGGTTCTGTATTCTGGGCGACTGAAGAACGTCGAGCGAAGGAGGCAACCCGAATGGCACGTGCGGTGGGGATCGACCTGGGGACGACGAACTCGGTGGTCTCGGTGCTCGAGGCCGGCGAGCCCGTCGTCATCCCGAACGCCGAAGGCTCCCGCACCACCCCCTCGGTGGTGGGGTTCGCCAAGAACGGCGAGATCCTGGTCGGCGAGGTCGCCAAGCGCCAGGCCATCACGAACCCCGATCGGACGGTCCGGTCCGTCAAGCGCCACATGGGCGAGAAGGACTGGGGCCCCGACGTGGACGGCAAGGCGTGGACGCCACAGGAGATCTCCGCGCAGATCCTCGGCAAGCTGAAGCGCGACGCCGAGGCGTACCTGGGCGACGCGGTGAGCCAGGCCGTCGTCACCGTCCCCGCGTACTTCGACGACTCG
>CBRGMI010000387.1:0-1660 GCA_967797495.1 uncultured bacterium | reverse complement strand
TCGGTGCGGGCCATCTCGCGCCCCCGGAACATGATGGTCACCTTGACCCGCGCGCCCGTCCGGAGGAACCGCTCGACGTGGCCCTTCTTGGTTGCGTAGTCGTGCGGATCGATCTTCGGACGGAACTTGATCTCCTTGACCTCGATCCGGGCCTGCTTCTTGCGGGCTTCCTTCTGCCGGATGTCGCGCTCGTACTTGAACTTCCCGTAGTCCATGATCCTGGCCACGGGAGGGTTCGCCTGCGGCGCCACCTCCACGAGATCCAGATCCAGATCCTGTGCCTGACGGAGCGCGTCCTGGGTCGAGACGATCCCGATCTGCGACCCGTCTGCACCCACGAGGCGCACCTGCGCCGAGCGGATGCGGTCGTTTATGCGCGGATCAGCCGAGACCCCGCATCACCTCCCTACCGATGAGAAGGCACCGGCCGTTCGCCGGTGCCAGCCGAACACGGTGAACAGAACCCGCAGAGTATAGGTGCCGCTCGGGGAGGCTGTCGACGCTCGGGGCAGACCCGGGCCGTGCTCGGTCAGACGGGTCGGACGTTGGCCGCCTGCTTGCCTTTCGGGCCGTCGACGACGTCGAACTCGACCCCCTGGCCCTCCGTGAGGGACTTGTACCCCTCCCCTTCGATCGCCGAGAAGTGGACGAACACGTCGTCCTCCCCCTCGCGCGAGATGAACCCGAAGCCCTTCTCGTTGCTGAACCACTTCACGGTGCCCTGCTCTGCCAACGTGCCCTCCTGTGCCTGGAGCGCGCGCAGCGTAGCACGGCCCGCGCGCGGCGCTCAACGGAGAGACGGTGTCATGAACCCCCGTTCGCCGAAGGCTCACCAGTCGGGTTCGAGCGGGCGGCCGTAGACGTCCTGGAGGCGGAGCGTGTCGTCCTCGGTGGTGTACCCGTAGGCGATCTCGAGCACCCGGCCGCGCGTGGTCCCGGGGTTCGCGATCCGATGCGTCGTCTCCGCGCTCACGATGAACTCCTCGCCCGAGGACGCCTCGACCTGGCGGTTGCCGATCTGCACCGAAAGTCCCGGGTCGAGCACGACCCACATCTCGTCCCGCATCTGGTGGTAGTGGACGCTCGTCTCCTGGCCGGGTTCGACGGTGATCACGCGGACCGAGCTCGGCTGGTTGAGCGCGTACGTCACGACCTTGCCCCAGGGCTTGTCGACGATCACGGTTCGGCCTCCTTGGGCAGCTGTTCGAGGAGCGACGCCATCTCGATCGCCGCCGTCGCCGCGTCCCATCCCTTGTTCCCATGCTTGCCGCCCGAGCGATCCAGCGCCTGCTCGAGCGTCTCCGTCGCCAGGACCCCGAAGGTGACCGGGACGCCGGTCGCCTCGGCGGCCTCGCGGATCCCGGCCGCCGACTGCCCCGCGACGAGATCGAAGTGTGCGGTCTCGCCCCGGATCACGGCGCCGAGGCAGATCACGGCGTCGTAGGTCCGCGACGCCGCGAGCCGCCGCGCCACAAGGGGTAGCTCGAACGCTCCCGGCACCCACACGACGTCGACGTCCTCCTCGGCAACCCCGTTCGCGCGGAGGCCGGCGAGCGCGCCCTCGAGCAGCTTGCGCGTGACGAGCCCGTTGAACCTCGCCACCGCGATCGCGAAGCGGCGGCCGCGTGCGAGCAGGTCACCCCGGATCTCGCTCACGGCG
>CBRGMI010000386.1:0-1661 GCA_967797495.1 uncultured bacterium | reverse complement strand
GCGTTGCGGAAGATCCTCGTTCCGCTCGCGCTCGCACAGTTCATCTGCAGCTTCGCCGGCTCGAACATGAACGTCATGATCACCGACATCAGCACGGACCTCGACACGACCGTGCAGGGCGTACAGATCGCGATCACCTTGTTCCTGTTGGTGATGGCCGCCCTCATGATCCCCGGTGGCAAGCTCACCGACCGATGGGGCCGCAAGCGCTGCTTCACCATCGGCCTCGCCCTCTATGGGATCGGCGCGCTGATGAGCGCGGCCTCCCCCGGTCTCGGCATCCTCATCCTCGGTAACTCGATCTTCGAAGGTGTCGGGACCGCATTGCTGATCCCCCCCGTGTACATCCTCACCACACTGCTCTTCACCGATACCACGTCGCGAGCCCGGGCCTTCGGGATCATCACCGGGATGGGCGGCGTCGGCGCCGCCGCCGGCCCGTTGATCGGCGGGCTCATCACCACGGCCATCAGCTGGCGGGCCGCCTTCGTCTTCCAAGCGATCGTCGTCGCCGTGATCCTCTGGCTGAGCCGCGACATCGTCGATCCCATCGCGCCCGACCCGACCCGGCCCTTCGACACACTCGGCGCGGTCCTATCGGCCGTCGGCCTCATCCTGGTGGTGACGGGGGTCCTCGCCGCCGACAACGACCTCGCTCTCACGGCGGCGCTGTTGGCGGTCGGCTTCGTCCTCCTCGCCGTGTTCTACCTCCACATCCGGGCCCGCGAACGCCGACACGAAGAGCCCTTGCTGTCGACCGGGCTGTTCCGCAATCGCACGTCGAACCTCGGGCTGGTCACACAGAACGTGCAGTGGCTCATGCTCATCGGCACGGCGTTCGTCGTCTCCGCGTATCTGCAGGTCGTCCGCGGCTACAACGCCATACAGACCGGCGTGATCTTCACCGCCGCCACCGGAGGCATCTTGCTATCGTCGCTCGCAGCCGAACGGCTCGCCAAGAAGTATCCGCAGCGGACGCTCATCATCGCCGGGTTCGTCACCACGATCGCCGGGGTCGTCGTCCTCCTCGCCCTCGTGGCGGGCCGGCCAAGCGCCTGGGCGTTCGCGCCTGGACTCCTGCTCATCGGCCTCGGCGTTGGCGTGATGCTGACTCCTTCCGTCAACGTCGTGCAATCCGCCTTCCCCGAAGAACAGCAGGGCGAGATCTCCGGCCTGTCGCGCTCCATCTCCAACCTGGGCTCATCACTCGGCACCGCGGTCGCCGGCACCATCCTCGTCTCGGGCCTCACGAACCGGTCCTACGCGGCCTCGATGATCGTTCTCGCGATCATCGGGATCGTCGGGCTCGGAGCGGCCTTCTTCCTGCCCACCCAACGGGCTCAGCACACGCTCGACGTCTAACCACATCAACCTTGCGTCCCGTCCGCCCACGCACGCACGATCTCAATCGGTTGATAGTTGAGGATCCGCTCGCGTGGGATGCCGGCGAGCGCCGCGATCGCCATCCCGAACGGGAGGAGCTCGAGCTCCCGCGCCGCATGGGCGTCGCTCCCGATCGTGAACCACTCGACGCCCTCCTCGCGCGCTAGGGTGGCGAGCTCGACGTTCAGATCCTGCCGCCAGACCGTCGCATCAAGCTCCAGCGCCTTCCCCGACCTCGCGGCCTCGGCGAACACGCGGCGCCAGTCGGCGACGAGGCC
>CBRGMI010000385.1:0-1662 GCA_967797495.1 uncultured bacterium | reverse complement strand
ATCGGACGAACATCACGCCGACGCCGATGAGGAGCAGGAACACGACGAGCTGCAGCGGACGCCGGGTGCCGTACGTTTGGTCGTGGATCGGCGAGTAGCGTTGGTCGATCTGGACGACACCGTCGACCGTGCCGTCGTCCGACAGCGTGATGGGGACGAAGGTCTGGAACAGCTCCTCATCCGGTCGCTGGAGACCGTCGTGGTACGTGCCGGCGCTCGAGAGAGCGCTCACCGTCTGGCCGTCGAGCGCCTGCCCGATCCACCGATCGTCGGCGGCGACGACGCTCGGGTCATCCCGCTCCGCGCTCGAGAAGATCAGCGCCCCGTCCAGCCGCCAGATCCGGACGGTCGTGAACCGCTCGTCCGACAGGGTCACCGCCTGGACCAGGACCGTCAGGTCGCGAGCGTCGACACCGGTGATGTCCCGTACGAGCAGGTCGGGCTTCAGCACCTCCTCGATGACCGAGCCCGAAAGCCGCTCGGCCCGTGCCTGGGCGTCCGCCTCGGCCCGGCCGACCGAGGAATCGGACAGGACGACGGACCCGAGCAGGACGAGCAGGAGCAGCAGGGCGGCTCCCCCCCAGAGGAAGCGGCCGTAGCGGCGGAGGACTCCCGTTATCTGATCAGTCATGTACCGTCCCGACGACTGCCCGCACGCGCGTCGAGCAGCCCCACCTTTCTCTGTCGGCCCCACGGCGCTTGGGCTTGAACCCGGGCGGAGAGGTTTCGCGCGGTTCCGGAGGGACAGCGTTAAGGCATCGTCTTGGTCTGCCGATGCCCGCTGAATGCCCGAACACGAAGAACGTCCCCGGGGGAACGGCTGCGATCACCCCGGCGAGATGTCGAGTCCGCACGCCATCGAGGCACGCGCATCGCGCGTGCGCCGGATCGTGGCCGGATTCACGGCGGTTCTCGTGTTGGCATCCGTTCCCGCGGTCGGTCTTTCGAGGTTCGCATCCGCCGACGAGAATGTGTTCGAGAAGACCAAGCAGGACCTGAAGCACAGCAAGCACGAATTGCAGAAGACCAAGGACCGGGCCCGCGCACAGACGAGGAAGATCCGCGCTCTGCAGAGGGTGATGAACCGTTTGGCCACGCGCATCTCGCGGGCCGAGCAGGAGATCCAGCGGATCGAGATCCGCCTCGACAAGCTCGAGCGGCAGACGACGAGGCTGCAGGTCCACGCCGCGCTGTTGCAGGCCAAGCTCGACGAGCGCAGCCGCGAGGCCTACATGTCCGGCGGCGTCCCGGTTCTCTACGTGCTGACGGCGACGTCCGCGGCGGATGCCGCGTCGCGGATGTCGTTCCTCACCGAGATGAACCGTCGCGACGCCGTGCTCGCCGCCAAGGTCCGGGAGACGACCGATCTCCTCGCGCAGATCGAGGCCGAGGTCGTGCGGGGCCGCCAGATCGTCGAGCTGAAGAAGCGAAGCCTGGAGCTGGACCGCGAGGAGCTCCAGCGCAAGATGGCGCAGTCCCGACGCCTCGTCGCCAAGCTCCACGGGCGGATCGAGGAGATCCAGATCGAGATCTCGCTCATCCGGCCGTTGGCCCTGTGCCCCGTAGGGGGCCCGCACGCGGTCTCCGACAACTTCGGCGACATACGTCACGAGCCCGGGGGTGGGACCCATATCCACCAAGGCGACGACATCATGGCGGCGA
>CBRGMI010000384.1:0-1670 GCA_967797495.1 uncultured bacterium | reverse complement strand
CCTACCTCCATCGTGTTGACCGCTTCGGCAACTGGGGGACACCTCTGTCCGCCGCTGGCGATCCTAGTACCCCTGATCGGGCTACTTCATCCGCCGAAGGTCCCGGACTGCCGTAAGCCGTTCGCCCTAACCTGCAGTTCTCACCCGCAGGACGCGCAGAGTGTACGGGCTACTGCACCTTGAGGCAACCACACAACTGCGGAACAGCCGTGGGATTGTCCTCACGATTCGGACGGTCCAACCGGCCAGCAGCGGGCACCGAATTCGATCGGTTTGCGCCTGAGACCTCTACAAACGGGCTACCGCATCGGCAGACTGCCCCAGTCCTTCGTCGCGACCCAGCATGCTCACCCACCGGCCATGCTGGATGCGTGAGCTGTTGCGCTCAAGGGCAACTCAGCACCTTGAGCTCGAGACATGTTCTTCTCAGACCGCTGCCGCCCCAGGGTCAGTTTTGGAGGGACACGATCGGGTTCGGCTTCCAGTGGCGAACTGTGGGACGACAGGTGGGGCTTGGGGGAGGGTTTAGGGTGATGTGGCTGGTGTGGGGAGAATAGCTAACTTGTCATAACGTACATTCCCGGCGTTTCTTGATGGAGTTCAGGACACCGGATCGGGCCGGAACCGGGCTCGCAGACCCCACACGGTGACGAGCCACAAGGCCTCCACCACGATGCGCCGGCTGATCTTGGACTGCCCGTGCTCACGCTCGCGGAACGAGATCGGCGCCTCGCCGACGGACAGGCCGAGGTTCCAAGCACGGTGGACGAGCTCGATCTGGAAGCCGTAGCCGTCCGAGGTGATCGGGGTCGCGATGATCTCCTCGAGCGCCTCGCGGCGGTAGGCGCGGAACCCGCTCGTCGCGTCGTGGATGTCGAAGCCCAGACAGAACCGTGCGTACAGGTTCCCCGCCTTGGACAGTGCCACCCTGGCGCGGCTCCAGTTCGTGACCGAGCCCCCCGGGACGTAGCGGCTCCCGATCACCACGTGGTGCCGTTGGGCCGCCTCCAGCAGCCTGGGGAGCTCCTCGGGCCGGTGCGACAGGTCGGAGTCCATCTCGACGGCGAGGTCGTACCCCTCGGTGATCGCGCGGTCGAAGCCGACGGCGTACGCGCTCGCGAGCCCGGACTTGCGGGGGCGCTCCACCAGCCGGACGTGAGGATCGGTCTTCGAACGTTCCCGGACGATCTCGCCCGTGCCGTCCGGCGAGCCGTCGTCCACGACCAGGAGGTCGAGACCACACTCCGTCGCGCTCAGACCGTCGAGCACGGCGCCGATCGTCGCCCGCTCGTTGTACGTCGGCAGGATCACGAGCGCCCTCGGTCGTGACGGCAGCGGTCCCGGCTCGCGGCGCGGTCGCCGGCGGCCCCTCGGGAGGGCGATCAGCCCGACGACGAGGACGACGGACCCCCACGGCACCCAGTCCCCAAGACGGGTGAAGAGGGTTCGGCGGTCGGAGGCGCGGACCATCGCACGCATCGTCGCGGGTTCGAACAGGCCGCGCGAATCCACGACGTCGCCACGCTCGTCGATGAAGGCGCTGATACCGGAGACCGCGGCGTGCACCACCCAGCGGCCGTTCTCGACCGCGCGGAGCCGGCTCATCTGCAGGTGTTGTTCGGAGGCGGCGGTCCGGTCGTAGGAGGCGTTGTTGATCACGACGACGAGGA
>CBRGMI010000383.1:0-1677 GCA_967797495.1 uncultured bacterium | reverse complement strand
ACCTTGACGTGCAGGTCGAGGAAGACCTGGTGCCCGAGGACGCGTTCGATCTCCTCTCGCGCGCGCGAGCCGATCGTCTTGAGGGTCTCGCCGCCCCTGCCGATCACGATGCCCTTCTGGGAATCGCGCTCGACGATCAGGGACGCGTGGATCTTCGTCAAGGAGTCCGACTCCTCGAGCTCCTCGACCACCACGGCGATCGAGTGCGGGACCTCCTGCCGGGCGACCGCGAGCGCCTTCTCGCGGACGATCTCCGCCAGGCGCACCTCGATCGGCTGGTCCGTGACCGTGTCGGTCGGGTAGTAGGCGGGGCCCTCGGGCAGGCGGTCGATCAGCAGGTCGAGGAGCACGCCGACGCCGCGTCCGGTCTTGGCCGAGACCGGGACGATCTCGTCCCAGGCTCCAAGGGCCGCCGCCGCCTCGAGCTGCGGGACCTCCTCGCGGTTGCGCACCAGATCGAGCTTGTTCACCGCGCAGATCCTCGCGCCGCCGAAGTCGCGCAGCTGGCGTTCGAACACGGAGGCGTCGCCCCGGCCTACGCCGGCCGCGGCGTCGACCACCTGCACCACCGCGTCGACGCCCTGCGTCGCCTCGCCGACGAGCTCGTTGAGCCGCGATCCGAGCAGCGTCCGCGGCTTGTGGAACCCCGGGGTGTCCGTGAACACGACCTGGTAGTCCTCGCTCGACAGCACGGCTCGCATGCCCCGGCGCGTCGTCTGCGGCTTGTCGGAGACGATCGCGACCTTCCGCCCGACGAGGGCGTTCACGAGCGAGGACTTGCCGGTGTTCGGCCGCCCGATCACGGCGACGAACCCGGTGTGGAAGCCCTCCTCCGTTTGCGTCACTTCCCGAGGTTGGACGGTCCGAACGCGTGCGGCAGGATCTCGGTGAGCCGCCAGACCGCTCGTTCGCCGGTCCCCGACTCCACCGTCACCGTCATGTCGGGACCGAACTCGTTCAGCACCTGCCGGCACCCGCCGCACGGGGGTGTGGGCTCGTCGGCGCGCGTGACGACGGCGACCGCGTCGATCGACCGCTTGCCGGCGTTGACGGCGGCGGCGACCGCGTGGCGTTCGGCGCACACGGACATCGGGTACGAGGCGTTCTCGACGTTCGCGCCCGCGAACACCTCGCCCTCGGCCAGGACCGCGGCACCGACGTTGAAGTTCGAGTACGGCGCGTAGGAACCGCGTTCCATCGCGTGGCGGGCCGCGGCCAGCAGCTCGTCGACGCGTTCGGTCGGTGCCCTCATTCGGCTCGCACCCCCTGTTCCTCGGTCGTGGGCTCCGGCTGCTCCTCGCGCGAGATCAGGACCTTCGAGATCCGGCGGCCGTTGACCTTCTCCGCCGTGAACCGGAGGTTCTGGAACGAGACCTCCTCGCCCTCCTCCGGGATCGAGCCCATGAGGCCGAGCATCAGCCCGCCGACCGTGTCCCACTCCTCGTCGGGGAGCTCGACGTCCAGGAGCTCGTTCACCTCGTCGATCGAGAGCTTGCCGTCCACGCGGAACACGTCGTCGGCCACCTGCTCGAGCTCGGGCTCCTCGGTGTCGTACTCGTCGGTGATCTCGCCCACGAGCTCCTCGAGCAGGTCCTCGAGCGTGATCAGTCCGACGACGCTGCCGTACTCGTCGGTCACGAGCGCGATGTGGAACTTCTCCTTCTGCATCTCGCGCAG
>CBRGMI010000382.1:0-1738 GCA_967797495.1 uncultured bacterium | reverse complement strand
AGTCGCGATCCAGAGCGAGGAGGGAGACCGGCTACTCGCCGACATGAGCGAGGACGAGCGGCTCGCTTCCTGGCATTTCGTCACCCCCGATGGACGGCGCTTCTCGGGTGGTTCAGCCGCAGGTCCGCTCGCTCGCCTCCTTCCCTCAGGCCGCCCCGTCGCCGTTCTGGCCAAGACCTTCCCTCGTACGACCGACCGTTTCTATCGGTGGGTAGCGCGGAACCGAGACTGGCTCGGTCGACGGGTCGGCTGGCACGCCTGCGCAGTCGACCCTGGTCAACCTACTCGGCGCGCACGTTCCAACATGCCATAGCGACGAACTTGAACGAACCGTGAACGTGAATCCGCCTCCCTTGTGGGCTCTTCTCGCCCATCTCGACATCAATGTAGGGGGAGGCCAGCGAGCGCTCGCGAGGACTCTCGGCCCGCATCCGGGAGGACCATTGGCCTTGGCGACCGGGAGCATCGCGTCGTGAAATCGGTGTGGAACTTGACACGAAGGAGGCAGAGATGAAGTTCGTCGTCGTCTACGAGTCGATGTTCGGCAACACGGAGACGATCGCGAAGGCGATCGCCGCCGGCCTGAGGGAGTCGGGCGAGGTGAAGCTCGGGACCGTCGACAACCTGTCTCCGGAGGAGGCGCAGGACGCGACGCTGTTCATCGCCGGCGGGCCGACCCATGCCCACAGCATGGCGAGACGGAACGCGCACGAGGCCATCGCTGGGCAACGGTCGTACCGACGGTACGGACCGGTCCAACCGGGACAGGAAAGCCTCCGTGGGTGGATCGAGCGATTGACGGTCGGCCCCGCGAGGGCGGCCGCGTTCGATACCCGGTTCGACAAGCCCCTGTGGATCACAGGGTCCGCCGCGAAGAAGATCGCCGCCCGACTGGAGCGTAAGGGCTACCCCGTCGTCGAGGCGCGGAGCTTCTTCGTCGAGGCCACGGGCGGCCCGCTCGCCGAGGGTGAGCGTGACCGAGCCGTCGAGTGGGGTCGTGAGCTGGGCATCCACGCGAGGTCGGCGGTCGCCGCATAGGCCGGCGGGGGGGAGCGGCCGATCACTCGATCGAGCCGGGAAGCGTGGTGTGTCGGGCGAGGTACGCGGCCGCCTCCGCCCGCCGTGCCACCTCGAGCTTGGACAGGATCGAGGAGACGTAGTTCTTCACAGTCTTCTCAGCGAGGTGGAGCTCGTCGCCGACCTCCTTGTTGGTGCGGCCCTCGGCGATGAGCGTCAGGACTCGCTCCTCCTGAGGCGACAACCGTGCGAGTTTCTCGTCCCGCATCAGGTGCTTCCCCTTACGCAGTCGATCGAGGACAGCGGTCGTCACGGAGGGGTCGAGGAGGCTGTCTCCGGCGCCGACGGCGCGGATCGCACGGACGAGCTCACCGGACCGAACCTGCTTCAATACGTAGCCCGAAGCGCCAGCCATGATCGAGGAGAACAACGCCTCGTCATCGGCGAACGACGTGAGCATCAGCACACGTGTGTCCGGATGCTTGGCACGGATCTCCCGGGTCGCCTCGATGCCGCTCCCGTCCGCGAGCCGAACATCCATCACCACGACGTCCGGTCGGGTCCGGTCCGCCTCGTCGATCGCCTCGCGGACCCTCCCGGCTTCGGCCGTCACGTGGATGTCACCCTCGGTCGCGAGCATCGCTCGGATCCCGTCGCGGACAACCTCGTGATCGTCCACGAGCATCACGCGGAGCGGAGGACGGTTCGGCTCGGCCATGGG
>CBRGMI010000381.1:0-1751 GCA_967797495.1 uncultured bacterium | reverse complement strand
TGGCGCGGCGCGAGCCTGTGGAACCTGCTGCACTTCCGCAAGCAGTTCCCGCTCCGCGACGGAGCCGAGTCCGCGCAGCTGCCGCTGTACACGAACTTCCGCTCCGGGGCCCGGATCCTCGAGGCGGCCGATCGCGTGATCGACGCGCTGCCCACGAACCAGCGCCCCGACCCCGACAAGCTCCTGCGCCCCTGGGAACGCAACGGCGATGGGCACGTCGAGGTCGCGCGCTACGACCACGAGATCGCGGAGGCCGAGGGCGTCGCCGAACGCGCACGAGCGCTGCACGCGGACGGAGTCGCGTGGCGCGAGATGGCCGTCCTGTGCCGGACCCACCGGCTGTTCGAGGCGCTGCAGCTCGCGTTCGGCGCGATGGAGGTGCCCGCCGAGTTCGTGAACCTCGCGGGCCTGATCAACCTGCCCGAGGTCGTCGAGGTGCTCGCGTACGCCCGCGCGACCGAGGACCCGCGTGACGGCGTCGCGCTCGCGCGGATCCTGACCGGGCCTCGGTATCGCGTCGGGCTCCGCGACCTGGGCGTGCTGGCCGGGTGGTCCCGGACCAGCGGGGGCGAGCTCCGCCAGCTCCTCGCCGACCTCGCGCTCGACGAGGACGACGACCTGCTCGAGGACCATCCGTTCCTGATGGCGGAGGCGCTCGAACGCCTCGACGAGATCGAGGGGCTCACCGAGGAGGGCCGTGTCCGCCTCGCCGAGTTCCGGGGCGAGCTGGACGAGCTCCGGGTGGCCGCGCGACGCCCGGTCGGCGAGTTCTTGGCCGAGATCATCCGACGGACGGGCCTGCTCGCCGAGCTCGACTCGGCCGCCGACCAGCCGATGGCGCTCGCGCGGCGGCGGAACCTCGCGGCGTTCCTCGAGCAGGTGCACGCCTTCCAGCCCGTCGACGGGGAGCTCACCCTCCGGGCGTTCCTCGAGCATCTGGACTCGATCGACGACGACCGCGAGTGGAACCCGGTCCAGCCGAGCGACGACGACTCGGTGAAGGTGATGACCGTGCACGCGGCCAAGGGTCTGGAGTTCGAGGCCGTGTTCGTTCCCGGCCTCGCGAACGGGTTGTTCCCCGATGCGCGCGTCCAGCAGAACCCGGCGCGGAAGGGGAGCTCGCTGGACGTCGAGCTCCGGCGCGACCGCGACCTGCTGCCGAGCTTCGACGACAACATGAAGGCGTTCACCGACGCGCTGCGGGAACAGGAGGTCGCCGAGGAACGCCGCACCTGCTACGTGGCGCTCACCCGCGCGAGGCGGCACCTGTTCGTCTCCTCGGCCAACTGGTACGGCGAGAACCTGATGGCCAAGGGGGTCGGGAGGTTCCTGGTCGAGCTGCTCACGTGGGCGCGACGGGGCGGCGGTGCGGTGTGGCCGGCCGACGAACCCGGCGCGGAGGACGCGGAGTCCGCCCAGACCAACCCGCTCGAGGGGTACCGGCAGCGGTTCGTCCGGCCGTGGCCGGGGCCGGCGCGCCCCGACGATCGCGACGAGCTGTTCGCCGAGGGCTGGCGCCGCGCGGCGCTCTCGGCGCACGAACGCGGACGCATGGCGGCGGCGTCCCTCGAGGCCCTGTCCCCTGGCGAACGGACGATGTTCGAGGAGTCGTCCGCCGCCCGCCGTACGCTGGCGACGCATCTGCGAGCGCAGGAGGCGGAGGTGGACCAACGACCGGCCCGCCCGTCCACCGTCTCGGTCGGCGGGCTGATCGGCTACGCGCGGTGCCCGAAGCTCTACTACTGGTCCGC
>CBRGMI010000380.1:0-1754 GCA_967797495.1 uncultured bacterium | reverse complement strand
CGCCGCTTGCTCATCTGGATCGTGACCCGCGTCGCGAGCTGTTCGGAGAGCAGCTCCTCCACCTCGGCGAGCGGGTTCTCCTGCGGTTCGGGTACCGCGGCGAGCTGCGCCGGCCGCTCTGCGTGCGACGGATGGTCGATGTAGTTGCGGACGAGCTCCTCGACCTCGCGAACCGACACGTCCTCCGCGGCGATGCGGACGGCGAGCGTCCGCTGCGCCTCGGCGTCGCCCAGCGAGAGCAGGGCGCGACCGTGGCCGGCCTGGATCCTCCCCTCGGCTAGCAGCTGCTGCACCTCCGTCGGGAGCTGGAGGAGACGGATCGTGTTCGCGATGTGCGAGCGCGACATGCCCAGGCGCTCGGCGAGGGTCTCCTGCTTGAGGCCGAGCTCCTCCAGGAGCTCGCGGAAGGCCTCGGCGAGCTCGATGGGGTTGAGGTCCTCCCGGTGGATGTTCTCGATCAGCGCCTCGCGGAGCGACTCCGCGTCGTCGCTGTCCCGGATGACTGCCGGCACGGTCGCGAGACCGGCGAGCTTGGCCGCCCGGAGCCGCCGCTCCCCCGCGATCAGCTCGAAGCCGTTCCCGGCCTTGCGCACGACGATCGGCTGCAGGACGCCGACCTCGCGGATCGAGAGCGCGAGGGCCTCCAGCGCGTCGTCCTCGAACGTGGTCCTGGGCTGCCGGGGGTTCGGGGCGACCGCCTCGACCGGGATCTCGAGCAGACCGAATCCCTCCTCGACGGCGCCCGGAAGCAGCGCCGACAGCCCCCGGCCGAGACCTCCTCGCTTCATCACGTTCCTCCTCTGCGGAAGAGACCGCGCCGGCGCTTCCCGCCGCCCGGATCGGTCGAACCCCCTGGGTCGAGCTGCATCTCGTCCTCCGGTTCAGCTTGCGTTCGGTCGCCGTTCAGATCCATCGGCTCATCGATCGGATCCCTGGACCTCTGGTCGACAGTCGAACCCGACTCCACGGGAGGGTGTACCACGTCCTCGGAGTCGGGGAGGGCTTCAACGGCTCGAGGTGGCTCGTCGGCCGGAGGCGGCTCGTCGGCCGGAGCCGGCTCGTCGGCCTCGCCCAGGGGTTCGGCGCCTGGCTGGGCCGCGTCCGCCGACGGTCCGGGCCGAGGCTCGTCGGAGGCGTCCCCGGTCGGGTCGGCGTCGGGATCGCCTCCGGGGTCGGGCATCGCAGCCAGGTCCTCGTCGCCCGGGACGGGCGCCACCGGCTCGGAGTCGCTCGCGACGGGCCGATCCTCGGGGCCGACCAGGGGGCGCGGCGCCCTCCCGGGCTGTGCCTCGGGCCGGGGGATCACGACGCTCGGGACGTCGTCGACGTTCGGGAGTGGTCTCTCGTCGGGGAGGCGGGAGGCGACCTCCTGGGCGAGGTCTCGGTAGCTCTCGGCGCCCTTCGAATGCGGGTCGTAGACCGTGATCGGCTGCCCGAAGCCCGGTGCCTCGGAGAGCCTGACCGTCCGGGGGATGATCGTCCGGTACACGCGGTCCCCGAAATAGCGACGGACCTCCGCCACGACCTGTTCGGAGAGCTTGGTCCTGGGGTCGAACATCGTCATCACGATCCCCGTCAGACGCAGGTCGGTGTTGACGTTCTGCTGCACCAGGCGCACGTTGCGCAGGAGCTGGCCCAGCCCCTCCAGCGCGTAGTACTCGCATTGGATCGGCACGATGAGCTCCTCGGCCGCGGCGAGCGCGTTCACGGTCAGCAGGCCGAGCGAGGGCGGGCAGTCCAGGAACACGAAGTCG
>CBRGMI010000379.1:0-1757 GCA_967797495.1 uncultured bacterium | reverse complement strand
CCGACCGTCTGCTACGCGTTCATGCAGGCGTGTGGCTTGGTTCAGGACCACGTCACGTCCTGCTTCCGATACAAGGAGCTGCTCGAGCGCTAGGCGGGCCGAGCCTCTTTGCCCCGGGTCAATTCCCGATCGAGCTCGATGGCCCGCTCTTCATGGTCGTGGCCGGCGCTGAAGAGCGCCATCCAGTTGTCGTTGCTCATCTCGCGCAGCTGATCCTCGGTCTGACTCTCGGCCCAGGACAGGAACAGCTTGAGAGAGTGGGTCGCATTCTTCAGCTGCTCCAGCGCATCTGGCAGGTCCATCCTTGCCTCCCCTCGGATGCGGCGAGGCATCAGCCTAACGCTTGATCCTCCTGCGAGGTGGACCCCTGCCGATCCCGAGCTCGCGGTAGATCTCGCGGAACAGCCTTCGTGAGCTCAGCTTGCGGTCCACCCACGCGACCAACCCGACGGCGATCGCGAATGCCAGCACATACCCGAGCAACAGGACGAAGCTCTCCGCCATGCTCCACGACGTCGCCTTCGACATCTCGGGTGGGATGCCGGCGCCGGCCCCGATGATTCCCAGCACGCGAAGGACGCTCCCTCGGTCGATCGTCTAGCTCGCCTTGCTCGCGGCCTCCTTGGCCTTCTCGACGCTCTCCTTGTCGATCTGTTCCTTGTCGATCTTCCCGGCCTTGGCGAGCGCCTTGTCGACCTGCTCCACCCAGACCTCGTCGAAGATGGCGACGATGCCGGAGGAGTCCGGCGGCAGGACGTCCTCGAGCTCCTTCTTGATCTCGTGTTCACGGTGGTGGGACGTGAGTCCGCCGATCCCCGCACCGGCCGCGCCGCCGACCACGGTAGCCGCGATGACCCCGGCCGGGAAGATCACGCCGAGGACGAACCCGCCGAGCGCGCCCACCATGCCGCCCTTCGCGACCTCGTGAGCGTTCTCCTTCACCGTGAGCTTGCCCTCGGCGTCGCGGCTGACGAGCACGGCCACGTCCACGAAGATCAGGCCATCCTTGACCAGCACCTTGAGCGCGTCGAAGTCCTCCTGAGCTGCGTCGGCATCGTCGTACGCGGCGATGTACAGGTCGACGGGGACATCCGAATCCTTCGCCATGGATGGTCTCCTCTCGAGCCGGGGATGCTTCCGGCTGCCGAGTCTACGCGTGCTCGCCTGCCCGTGGTCTGGCGACCGCCCGGTCCTGGCTCCGTCGGGGATAATCCCGGGCATGAGCTCGCGCGAGGAGCGGATGGCCCTGAACGAGGCCGCGTCCAGGGAGATCAACGAGGAGATCGAGCAAGCGCACCAGGATGATCCGCCGGGTCGACGGATGAGGATCGCCTGCGAGTGCGCCCTCAAGTCGTGCGACGAGGTCATCGAGATCACGATGGCGGAGTACCAGGACGTGCGGAGCGACGCGCGGCAGTTCGCGATCGTCCCCGAGCACTTCATCGGAGACATCGAGCGGATCGTCTTCGAGAACGACCGCTTCGCCGTCGTGGCCAAGCGCGCGGGCACGCCGGCCGACGTGGTGACCGAGACCGATCCTCGGAGCTAACGCAGCGCGGCATGAGTTCTTACGACGTCGCGGTGATCGGAGCCGGCGTCCACGGCGCGAGCGTGGCGTTCCACCTCGCGAACCGGGGTGTCCGAACGGTCGTCATCGAGCGGACGTCGCCCGCGGGAGGCCCGACCGGGCGTTCGAGCGCGGTCGTCCGCGCCTACTACACGAACGCGTTCCTGGCCGGGGTCGCGCGCGACTCGAT
>CBRGMI010000378.1:0-1759 GCA_967797495.1 uncultured bacterium | reverse complement strand
AGCCTCGCGCATCGGTTCGGCGACGCGGACGACGCGCGGTCCGCGCTCGAGGAGGTGGTCTCGGTGCTCGACGCGATGCAGCTGGTCCTCGAGAACAAGGTCGCACGAGCGGCCACGATGGTCTCCAACGGGGTCGACGAGCTCCGGTCGGGTCTCGGGAAGGCCCGCGGGTCGATCGGCCGCGGCCGAACGGCGGCGGTGATCGACCCAGAACCCGAGCTCACGCTTGTCGACGGGGTGCTGAAGGCCGTTCCATAGCGGCGCGGTAGGCTCGCGCGGTGGATTTCGAGGAGGCGCTCGTGAAGCACGGGTTCCACCCCGCAACCGGGCGTACGCCGCGAGGGGTCCAGGTGCTCGCCGCCGAGCCGAACCCGTTCCTGACCTACACGGTGCAGGCGTTCGACGACGGGACGGCGCTGTTCTCGTGGGAATTCGCGGTGGGCGAGTACCTGCGGACCAAGGGGATCCAGTTCGGCTCGGACGAGACGCTCAACCAGTTCATGTTCCCGCGCGAGGACGCCCGCGGGCCGCAGGAGGGCGCCTGGCTGGTCGAAGCGATCGAGCGCGCGCGGACGCAGCTCGCGTCGATCCGATTCGACCAGCCCTAGAAGCTAGGCCTCCCTTCGCGCCGCCGATGCGTAGCTAGGATCGCAGGCTGTGTTCACCGTTGAACAGCGGGATGCTCTCCGCGAGCGCGTACTGAGGCTCGCGCAAGAGGATGAGCGCATCGTCGCCGGGGCCGCCGTCGGCTCGCTCGCCGTAGACGGCGGTGACCGCTTCTCCGACTTGGACCTCACCTTCGGCGTCGCCGAGCACGTTCGGGTCGCTGACGTGCTCGCCGACTGGACGCACACGCTCATCGACGAACTCGCCGCGGTGCAGCTCGCCGAGCTCGAGCGCGGACCGACCACCTACCGGGTGTTCCTGCTGCCGGACCTGTTGCAGTTGGATCTGTCGATGACGCCGGCGGCCCAGTTCCGTCCCGCTGGGCCACGATTCAGGCTGCTGTTCGGCGAAACGGCTGCAGGCGGGTCCGAGGTTCCCGCGCCGTCGGTGGCAGGGGGCCTCTTCCTTTCCACGCCGGCGGTCGCAGCGGACATCTTCGGGTGGGGCGTCATCTACTCGGTGTATGCGCGCACGTGCATCGAGCGCGGGCGTGTCTGGCAGGCGGAGCATTACGTCGGTGCCGTGCGCGACCATGCGCTCTCGCTTGCGTGCCTCCGCCAGGGGCTGTCGGCGGTGCAGGCGCGCGGCTACGACGACCTTTCCGCCGAGACCCTTGCTCGATTCCAGGATGCCCACATAGGCACGATCGAACCTAGGTCGCTCCGGGCGGCTCTCGCTGGCTCCGTTCTCGCGCTCCTGCGCGAAGGCGCGGAGGCGCGTCTCCTGCATGCTGATGTCATCGCAGAGCGGCTCGCTGAGCTTGGAAAACCATAACCCTTGGTTACGCGCATCATGCGGTCGGCCAAGAGCGTGCCCATCACCGGGTCTCCCCGGTAGAGACACCAACCCCGTACACGGGATCGGGAAGGCCGGGCTCACGTCTCGAGCCCGGCCTCCCGTTCACGCGTTCTCGATGCTCCCGTCGGTCGATCGATCAGCCGAGCGGGCCTCCGTGCGGCCTCCGACTGAACTGCTCGGCCAGCACGCGGCCCTCCATCGCCTCGAGCTTGCCCGCGTCCCAGACGACGGCTGAGCCAGCTTCGCTCCGGAACTGCTCGGCCAGCACGCGGCCCTCCATCGCCTCGAGCTTGCC
>CBRGMI010000377.1:0-1766 GCA_967797495.1 uncultured bacterium | reverse complement strand
CCGACGTTGGTCCCGGTGAGCCCGAGGGTCTCCCGGAGGAAGTACACGAGGAGCGTGCGCGGCTCGACGTCCGCCTGGCGCGCGACCCCGTTGACGGTGACCGACACGTTGGCCACGGGTCCCCCTTTCCAACGGGTGAACACCGATCGTAAGCCCGAAGCGTTCCGCCGCGCGAGTCCGTGTCGGAGCAACTAGGGCTCGGGCCAGGCCCCCGGCGGGGCCGCGCTCGCCTCGTCGGCCGAGCAGTCTGTTCCGGTGCCGACCACGGTCCCGAACGATCCGCCAGCACCGGCGGCGACGCGGATCCAGAAGCACTCCCCGGTCTCGGCCCGGGCCGAGCCGGTCCACGCCCCTCGGGTCGCGAGCACGCTGACCACCTCGGGATCGTTCGAGCTCTGGTCCGGGTCGATCAGGAGCAGGTCGTCGACCCCGCCCTCGACCGCGAGGGTCTCGCGATCCGCGTCCGCGAGCGAGCCGGATGTGGCCAGGTGCTCGGCGGCCTCGGCCGCCCTTCGGAGGTTCGCCTGCGCGTACGCGACGGCGCCCGTGCGGGCGACCGGGCGGAACACCAGCACCAGCACGACCAGCAAGACCCCGCCGACGCCGAGCGGGACGACCACCTTCCAGAAGCCGCGATTGGAGCCGGACACGGCCGGACGATACCCAGGGCGTTCGCGCACTGACTTGACCGTTCCCGAGGCCCGGAGGGATAGTCGTATCACCGTCGTTGCGGCGCCTCGACCTTGCGCGCGACGGCTCCGAGCGAGGAGGTTCCCCATGCTGCCTTCGAGGTTCGAGTACCACCGACCGGACTCGCTCGAGGAGGCCCTGCACCTGCTCGCCGAGCACGGCGACGAGGCGAAGGTGCTGGCCGGCGGGCAGAGCCTGATCCCGGTGATGAAACTGCGGCTGGCGGCGCCCGCCCACCTGGTCGACATCGGCCGGCTCGGCCTGGACGCGATCGCCGAGGCCGATGGTCGTCTCGCGATCGGCGCGCTCGCGCGCCACCGGGACCTCGAGCGATCCGACCTGGTGAAGGACAGCTACCCGGTTATGGCCGCGGCCGCGCCGCTGATCTCCGATCCGATCGTCCGCAACCTGGGGACCATCGGCGGATCGCTCTGTCACGCGGACCCGGCGGGCGACTGGGGATCGGTGATGCTCGCGTTGCAGGGCTCCGTGGTGCTACGGAGCGAGCGCGGCGAACGGGAGATGGCCATCTCCGAGTTCCTCCAGGACACGTTCACGACGGCGCTCGAGCCGGACGAGATCCTGACCGAGGTGCGGGTCCCGCAGCCCGCGGGCCCGTCCGGCGGCACGTACCTGAAGCTCGAACGCAAGGTCGGCGACTTCGCCACCGTCGCGGCCGCGCTCCACCTCTCGCTCTCGGACGGCACGATCGAGCGCGCGGGCATCGGCCTCACCGCGGTCGGGTCCAAGAACCTGCAGGCGGCGGACGCCGAGGCGAGCCTCGCCGGCGCCGAACCGACCGAGGCCGCGTTCGCCGAGGCCGGGCGCCTGGCCGCCGAGGCCACCTCGCCGGTCACGGACGTCCGCGGATCCGCGGAGTACAAGCGCCACGTGGTCGACGTGTACGTGCGACGGGGCCTCGCCAGGGCGCTCGAGATGGCCCGCGCCGCCTGAGGAACGGAACTCCGGCTCGAAAGGGGAACGATGCAGATCACGGTCAAGGTCAACGGCGCCGACCGCGGTGCCGACGTCGAGCCTCGGATGCTCCTCGCGCACCTGATCCGGGAGGAGTTCGG
>CBRGMI010000376.1:0-1781 GCA_967797495.1 uncultured bacterium | reverse complement strand
CCGCATGTCGTCGACCGCGGTGTTGATCAGCTCGAACGGGTAGTGCCGGACGATCGCCTCGAGCGGCAGCGCGCCCGACTCGTGCATCGACGCCAGCTCACCGATGAGGTCGTGCGGCACCGCGTCGCCCTCGATGCACCCGCGCACGGTCCGTCCGCCCGACATCAGCTCGCGCCCGTCGATCGGGAGCTCGCCCATCCCGAGCCCGACGAGGACCAGCTGACCCCGCTTCGCCAGCGCGTCGAAGGCCTGCGTGATGACCTGGGTGTTCGCGGTCGTGTCGAGGGCATGGGTCACGCCACCCGCGGTGTGCTCGCGGACGACGGCCACCAGGTCGTCCGAAGGTGGCAGCACGAGGCTTGCGCCGAGGCTGCGGGCGACCTCGCGCCGCGACGCGACGGGGTCGACGCCGACGACGTTCTCGACCCCGATGGCCCTCGCGATCATCAGGGCGGCGAGGCCCACCCCTCCGAGTCCGAGGATCAGCAACGTCGAGCCCTCGTCGGGTCGCAGCACGTTGAGCACCGCGCCCGCACCCGTCTGGACACCACAACCGAGTGGCGCAGCCATGGCGAGGTCGAGAGTCCGGGGAACGACCACCGTGTTGGAGGACCGCGTCAACGCATGGGTGGCAAAGCTGGACTGCCCGAAGAAGGAGCCGCCGATCCGTCCGCCGGCACCGTGGAGCGTGTCGTCGCCCGAACCCAGCACGCCGCCCGAGTTGAGCGGGCCGAACAGCTCGCAGTACGACGGAGCGCCCGCGCGGCACAGATCGCAGCTGCCGCAGGACGCGAACGTGAGCACGACGTGGTCGCCGGGTCGGACTCCGCGGACGTCCGGACCGACCCGTTCGACGACACCGGCACCCTCGTGACCCAGTACGACGGCGTCCGCTCCCCCGACCATCGCCTTGACGGTGAGATCGGTGTGACAGATCCCCGTCGCGACCAGGCGGACCAGGATCTCGTCGGCACGTGGATCGCGCAGATCGACGTCCTCGATCACGAACGGAGCACCGTCAGCACGAGAGACCGCTGCCCGGATCCTCATCGTCTTGACGCCTCTCAGTCCGGCACGTAGTCGTAACCGACCGGGACTCCGAGCGCCTGGTACTCGGTGTACGCCGCCAGACCCTCGGGACCTCCCTCGCGGCCGATCCCCGAGGCCTTCATCCCACCGAAGGGAAGCCCCGCACCCGCAGGCATCGCATTCACGCCGATCATGCCGGTGCGGACCTTGCCCGCGACGGCGACACCGCGGTCGATGTCCTCAGTGAACACCGTCCCGGACAGTCCGTAGACGGTGTCGTTCGCGATGTCGACGGCGTCCTGCTCGTCGCGGTACCTGATCACCGACAGCACCGGGCCGAAGATCTCCTCGCGTGCGACAGTCATCGAGCTCTCGACGTCGGCGAACACCGTCGGCTCGACGAACCAGCCCTTCTGGTGCCTGCTGCGACCGCCACCGACCACGGCACGCGCCCCCTCGGCATGACCGGCGTCGATGTAGCCCTGCACCCGGTCTCGCTGCCGGGCAGAGACGAGCGGCCCGACGTGGGTGCTCTCGTCGTAGGGATTTCCGACCCGGAGCGAACCGACAGCGTCGGCGAGCGCCTCCACCACCTCGTCGTACCGCGCCCGGGACGCGAGGATGCGGGACTGCAGGATGCAGGCCTGGCCGTTGTACATCATCGACCCGTGCGGCACGAGCGCCCCGATCGTCTTCTCCAGGTCCGCGTCGTCGAGCACGATCGCCGCCGACTTGCCGCCCAGCTCGAGCGT
>CBRGMI010000375.1:0-1803 GCA_967797495.1 uncultured bacterium | reverse complement strand
CCGCGAGCACTCCCCCGCGTACACTTCGAGGGGAGAGGGGGGGTCGAGCCTGTTCCGGATGTTCGGCGACGGCAACCACCAGAGCCGACACGTGCGCAAACACGCGGAGCAGGTTCGCGCGTACCTCGAAGCCAATCTGACGCAGGACCTAGACATGAACGCGGTGGCCCGCGCCGCGTCCCTGTCGCCCTTCTACCTCACCCGCATCTTCAAGCAGCGCTACGGCGTCCCGCCGTACCGGTACCTGATCGGGCTCCGGATCCGCTACGCGTCCGACCTGCTCCGCGACTCATCGCTCAGCGTGACGCAGGTCTGCCACAGGTCGGGGTTCAACTCGCTCTCGCACTTCATCACGACCTTCCGCAACCACACCGGCATGAGTCCATCGCAGTACCGACGCGTGGTGGACTGGGAGCAGGATGCGGGAAGATTCGGGCAGGAGACCGAACCGTTGGTCGAAACGCCCCGCCGTATGAACTTCTGAGAGCGGTCACGGCGTCCCGCCGCGGCCGCATGTCCCGGGCCGAAAGGGGACGACATGCTCAGGAGATCTGCGGCACCCGTTCGGCTCGTCCCGCTCATCCTCGCGCTCGCCCTCACGGCGGCCGCGTGCGGAGGAGGAACGGACGAGCCGGCGCAAGGCAGCGGGCCGGCCGCCACCGGCGCGACGCCGGTCGGTGGGACGCTGAAGCTCGCGATGCAGTCGGATGTCCAGGAGGCGTTCGACCCGCAGAAGGAGTACTACGGCGTCGCGTGGGCGTTCGATCGCTGTTGCCTGCTCCGGACGCTGCTCTCGTACAACGGGAAGACGACGGCCGAGGGCGGTGCCGAGGTCCAGCCCGATCTCGCGTCCGCGCTCCCCGAGCAGTCGGCGGACGGGCTCACGTGGACGTTCACACTCAAGCCGGGCATCGCGTACGCGCCCCCGCTCGACGACGTGACCGTGACCGCCCAGGACTTCATCCGCGCGATGGAGCGGACGGCGTGCGGCACGTGTTCGACGGGCGGGTACAGCTTCTACTACTCGGCGATCGAGGGGTTCGACGAGTTCGCGGCCGGTGACGCCGACTCGATCACCGGTCTCGAGGCTCCGGACGACTCGACGCTGATCGTGCGCACGACCACGCCGACCGGCGACCTACCGTTCCGGATGGCGATGCCCGCCGCGGCGCCGATCCCACCGCTCCCGGGCGACCCGAAGGCCCGGCTGGGCATCGCCACCGGGCACGACGACAACTTCGGCCGGTTCCTCATCGGGACCGGGCCCTACATGTTCGAGGGCACCGACCTGCTCGACTTCTCGCTCGCGCCCGACGACCAGGAGCCGGTCGCCGGCTACGACGTCGGGCGTTCGATCGTCCTGGTCCGCAACCCGTCCTACGACCCGACCACCGACGATCTTCGCGAGGGCTACGTTGACCGCATCGAGGTCACGATCGGCGGGGACTCGAACGACCTCGCGCTGAAGGTGGACGCCGGCGAGCTCGACATGGTTTACGACGGCGTGCCGCCCGCGGGACAGATCCGCCAGTACGCCAGCAACCCGGACCTGCAAGACCAGATCCACTCGGATCCCTCGGACGGGGTCCGCTACATCGAGATGAACCTCGCGACTCCGCCGTTCGACGACCAGAACGTGCGGATCGCGCTCAACTACGCGGTCGACAAGGAGGGGTTCCGCCAGCTCCGTGGCGGTCCGCTGTTCGGTGAGCTGGCGGGCCACATCATGGTGAACAGCCTCCAGGGCGACCAGCTCAGGGACTACGACCCCTACCCATCGCCGAACGGTCGAGGTGACGTGAC
>CBRGMI010000374.1:0-1806 GCA_967797495.1 uncultured bacterium | reverse complement strand
GCGGCTCGAGGATCTCGCGCACCTTCTCCTCGATCGGTGCGGTCACGTGCTGCGCCCGCCGGTCGATCGCCGCGCCGTCGGAGCCGAAGAGCCGCCGGTACCCGTGCTCGTCGGCGAACGCGTTGATCAGAGGGACCAGCTCGTCGAACCGGCGGTACGCGGCGCGGGTCTCACGCTTCAGGGTGATCCACTCGTCCACCATCTCGGTCACGCGCGGGGTCGGGTCGCCCTGCTCCTTCTCGTATCGGTGGCGGAACAGCGGACACAGGGCCTGGTACTCGCACCAGTCGCAGAGCGGGTTCTGCCGCGCCTCGAACTTCCCGGCCGCGATCCGCTCGGCGACCACCGCGATCCGCCGGCGGAGCTCGTCGACGTCGGCGAGCGTTCGGACCGTCGTCATCCGCTGGCCGGGGAGCAGGTAGTACAGGGTGAGGCGTTCGGGCTCGATGCCCCAGATCTCGCGGGCGGCCATGTGGTAGATCGAGAGTTGGAGATCCTGGTCGATCCGCGACTGCGGCGGCAGTCGCCGGTTGGTCTTGTAGTCGACGATCTCGTAGCCGCCGCCGGGGATCCTGTCCATCCGGTCGATCACGCCCGACAGCGCGACGCCCTCGACCTCGATCGTGAAGCGGAACTCGAGCGCGGCCGGGATCCGGTACGCGTCGGCGTTCTCGCGATGGTATAGCGACAGGACCTGCCGACCATGGTCGCGGTAGGTCTGCTCCTCCGAGGCGTCGCCGAACCCCTCCGAGACCCAGGACGCCTCGAGCATGTCGTGGAGCTCGCCGACCGAGGGCGGGACCGGCACCGGCCGGTTGTGGAACAGGTACAGGGCCCGGTGGAGCGAGTCGCCGAACGAGAGCGCCGCCGATCGCGCCTGCGGCACGCGGTCCTCGTATTGGAACTTGAACTTCGCGGGGCAGGTTTCGTAGGTGTTGATGCTCGAGTACGAGAGGCGCATCTAGCCCTCCGGGCTCTATGTCAGCGCCCGAGTGTACGGCCACGGAACCGGCAATTACAAGCGTGTAGTTCCGCACATGAAATCCCCATCCGTGCGGCCTGGGAAACGATGTGGAAACCCATGGGATAAGTTACATGGTTGTAAGCCGCCGCCCGATCCGTTCTATACTCGGCGGGCTTTGGCCGGCCGAGACTCCTTCGTTCACCTCCACGTGCACTCCGAGTTCTCCCTGCTGGACGGGGCCGCCAGGATCAAGGCGCTGTTCGACCGGGCCGCCGAGTTCCAGATGCCGGCGCTGGCACTCACCGATCACGGCGCGATGTTCGGGGCGCTGCAGTTCTACGAGGCCGGGGTCGCCGCCGGGGTCAAGCCCATCCTGGGCGTGGAGACCTACGTGGCGCCCAGCTCCCGGTTCGAGCGGGCGCCGGGGGAGAGCGAGGAGAAGTACCGCCACCTGACGATCCTTGCCCGCAACCAGACCGGGTACCGCAACCTGCTCAAGCTGGTCACGGACGCGCATCTCGAGGGCTTCTACCACCGACCCCGGGTGGACAAGGAGCTCTTGGCCGAGCACGGCGAGGGGCTGATCGGGCTCTCGGGGTGCCTCGCGTCCGAGGTCTCGCAGCTCCTGCTGGGGGGGCAGCCCGCCAAGGCGGACGAGGTGGCGGCGACGTACGCGGACATCCTCGGGACCGGGAACTTCTTCATCGAGCTGCAGGATCACGGCCTCTCCGAACAGCGGGAGATCCTGCCCGAGCTGGTCGAGCTCGCGAGGCGCACCGGCCTGCCACTCGTGGCCACGAACGACCTGCACTACACGCAGCAAGAAGACGCGAAGCCCCACG
>CBRGMI010000373.1:0-1823 GCA_967797495.1 uncultured bacterium | reverse complement strand
GGGTTGACGGTGATCTGCGCGACGGCCACGTCCGATCCGGCCTTCAGCGGGATGGACCCATCACTGGTGTTGGTGCCCCGCGCCAACGGGATGTTCGTCAGCCCTGACGGCGGCGTGGCCCCACTGGGCGCGACGGCCATTGCCGTGACGACGCCGGCGAGTCCGACGCTCATCAGTGCCCATCTAACGGCTCGTTTCATACCTCCTCCTTTCCGGGACCGGTCGATCCGGTCCCGTCGTTCCCAGAGAGTCAGGAACCCGTTACCTCCGAGTCTGAGTCCCGCCTACCTGGAGCCTTCTCCTTCACCCTCATCGGGGATCGATCCGGACGGACTCCGCGATCTGGATGTGCGCGGCTCGGTCCTGCGCCGACGTCCCTGCCTCCCCGAGCGAGGCATCGATCACGAGTGGAACGCCGTCGACGTCGATGATCCACAGCATGTCGTGCTGACCGGGCTCGAGATACCTTTCTCCCCCCTCGGTGTCGAGCCAGGTTCGGAACTTGACACCGTCGCAGTCGGCGAGGTTGGTTACGGACACCGTCCGCTCCATGTACGTACCGGCGAAGCCGTCGACCGTGATGTCGGTCGGTGTCGACACACGGAGTCCCTTCTGGTCCGCAAGGGCGGCGACGAGAGCATCGACCGACGAGACCGGCGGTGGGTCGAGAAGCGTGGTTTCCCATCGGCACGGATCGGCGAAGACGTCGCCGATGACCCACGCGGTCACCGCCATCTGGCCGATTCTCCCGAGCTTTGCGACGCCGCTCCCGTCTGGCAAGCCCTCATAACCAACCGGAACGTCCATCGTGATCCGGTACGACGCATCGAAGTCGGGATCGAGCGTTTTGACGACATACGTCCCGGGCCCCAGACCGCCGGAGTGCAGCGATGGGATGGACGTTGCGGTCGGTGGCGAGTCCGGTTTGGCGGCGGTTCCCGTGCCCGCCGGCTGAGTGTTCTGGCCCGGCCTCGACGCCGCGTGGATCGTTCGGACGCCGGCGAAGGCGCCGACGAGGGCCACAAGGCCCACGAGCGTCCCCACCGCCGCGTTTCGAGCCAGGCGTCGCCTTGCCCGTCGGATCGCCTTCGGCGCATCGGTCGGGCTCGCCGAGATCGTGGCGGCGCGGCGCTCAAGCATCTCGCGGAGTTTGCGTTCGTCGATCATCGGGACACTCCTTCGAGTTCGCTCCGAAGGGTCGTCATGCCGCGCGAGACGAGAGAGCGGACGGTGCCCCTCGAGCAACGGAGGACCTCGGCCATCTGGACGTCCGAGAGGTCCTCGTAGAAGCGAAGGACGATTGCCGCGCGCTGGCGTTCGGGCAGGCGAACAAGCGCGTCGTGCATCGTCGCGTCCAGCTCCTCGTTGACGTTGGTCTCGGGGGCCGTCGCTGTACGCTCCAGGTAGGCGCGCTCGACCCGTCGTCGGCGGAAGTGGCTGGTCGCGAGGTTCACGATCGTCCGGCGGAGATAGGTGCCGAAGGCACCCGGGTCGCGCAGGTGCCGGAGTCGGCCGACGAGCCGCGCGAACGCCTCCTGCACGAGGTCCTCGGCAAGGGCCCGATCGCCCGTCAACAGGAACGCGAGCCGGATGCCCTCAGGCGAGTGCCGGACGTAGAGGTCGCCCAGGGAGCCGTGCTCAAAGGCGTTTTCCGGCGCCATGGCGACGGGCATCATGTCGCGTTCTATCGTCACGGTATAGAGACGCGGAGCTACCCTCGAAACGCTGCACCGCCGAAGAAGCGGCCCCTACGAGGGCTTATCGGGGTATCCGCGACGAGCTAGACCGCCGGTTCCCCGTGCGCGGGCTACCGGTGCGACCAG
>CBRGMI010000372.1:0-1826 GCA_967797495.1 uncultured bacterium | reverse complement strand
CAGGAGCAGGTCGAGGCCGGCGTGGTCAAGCGTTCGCCCGACGGCAGGACGCCCGCCGAGCAGCTCGAGGGGATCCGCGAACGGGCCCAGGAGCTGTCGACCCGCGCGGCGACGGTGTTCGCGACCGAGCTCATGCCGGCGCTCGAGAAGGAGCGGATCCTGATCGTGCGCTCGTTCGACGCGCTGGACCCGGCGGATCGAGCGTTCCTCGAGCAGGAGTTCGACGAGCGCATCTTCCCGGTGCTGACCCCGCTCTCGGTCGACCCCGCCCACCCCTTTCCGTACATCTCGAACCTGTCCCTGAACCTCGCGGCGATGGTTCGTGACCCGATGACGGGCGTCCGCAGGTTCGCGCGCGTGAAGGTGCCGCCGCTGCTCCCGCGCTTCGTCCCGCTCCCCGACGGCGAGCGGTTCGTCCCGCTCGAGACCGTGATCGCGGCGCACCTGGATCGGCTCTTCCCGGGGATGGAGCTCGTCGCGCATCACACGTTCCGCCTGACGCGCGACGCCGATCTCGAGGTCGAGGAGGACGAGGCCGAGGATCTGCTCGAGGCGATCCAGAGCGTGCTCCGCCGTCGCCGGCGCGGCGCGAACCCGGTCCGGCTCGAGGTCGACGAGACGATGAGCCACGAGGTGCTCGAGCTCCTGCGCCGCGAGCTCGATCTGGAGGAGCAGGAGGTCGTCGTCACGCCCGGGCTGCTCGACCTGAGCGCCGCGTGGTCGATGGTCGAGCTCGACCGCCCCGAGCTGAAGCACGAGCCCTGGGTCCCGGTCACGCAGCCCCGCCTAGCGAACGGCGACGGTCCACCGGATCTGTTCCGAGTGCTCAGGGCGGGCGACGTCCTCGTCCATCACCCGTACGACTCCTTCTCCTCCTCGGTGGAGGCCTTCGTCGAGCAGGCCGCCCACGATCCGGCCGTCCTCGCGATCAAGCAGACGATGTACCGCACCTCGACGCAGGAGAGCCCGATCATCCGCGCGCTGATCCGCGCCGCGGAGCTCGGCAAGCAGGTGGTGGCGCTGGTCGAGCTCAAGGCCCGGTTCGACGAGGAGGCCAACATCACGTACGCCCGGGAACTCGAGCAGGCGGGCGTGCACGTCGTGCACGGGGTCGTCGGGTTGAAGACCCACGCGAAGATCTCGCTCGTCGTGCGACGCGAGGCCGGCGGCGTCCGCCGCTACGCCCACGTGGGCACCGGCAACTACAACCCGGTCACCGCTCGTCTGTACGAGGACCTGGGGCTCCTGACGGCCGACCCCGAGATCGGGGCCGATCTCACCGACCTGTTCAACCTGCTGACGGGGTACAGCCGGCAACGCGAGTACCGCCGGCTGCTCGTGGCCCCGGAGTACCTCCGTCCGGAGATGCTGGGACTGATCCGCGGTCAGGCGCGGGAGGGCGGTCGGATCGTGCTGAAGATGAACGCGCTCGTCGACCCCGACATGGTGGACGCGCTGTACGAGGCGTCCCAGGCGGGTGCCGAGATCGACCTGATCGTCCGCGGTATCTGCTGTCTTCGACCGGGGATCCCCGGCCTGTCCGAACGGATCACCGTCCGCTCGCTGGTCGGCCGGTACCTGGAGCACGCGAGGATCTTCCGGTTCGGCGAGCGGGCGGAGGCCATCCACTACATCGGTTCGGCCGACCTGATGCAGCGGAACCTCGACCGCCGGGTGGAGGCGCTCGTCCCGGTGGTCGACCCGTCGCTGGCCGCGAGGCTCGACGAGATCCTCGACGTCCTGATGCAGGACGACATGCTCTCGTGGACGCTCGGCGCGGACGGGACGTGGACCAAGGTGCGCGGCGAGCGCGGGATCGACGCGCA
>CBRGMI010000371.1:0-1835 GCA_967797495.1 uncultured bacterium | reverse complement strand
CTCTCAGCCCGGTTCCCCGGACTCCCCTGCACTCCGTTCGATGCTACCCGCCCTCGACGCGACCAGGCGCTGAAGGCTCGCGAGGCTGCGGCGCATGAGGCGGCGCAGGAACGGCCGGTAGACGAGCAGCGCCAGCTCGCCCAGAACCGGGATCGGCAGCGAGAGCTCCTCGGTCCAGGTGAACCTGGTCGAGCCGTCCAAGCGTTCGAGCGACCAGGTCCCGGCGCCGCGGACGAAACTCCGGTGCGCCATCACCATCGTTCGCGGCGGCTCCCACCCGACGACCTCGAGCTGCTCGGTGAACAGCGGGACGTGCAGCACGCGGTTCAGGACCTCGATGCGGGCGCCGACGCCCGCGCGTTCCGGCGTGAGCACGCGAACCCAGACCGCGTCGCGGATCCATCGCGACTGCTCCTCCCACCGTTCGATCGACGACCAGACGCGCTCGGGGGACGCGGCGAGGTCCCGGAACGCCTCGACGCGCATCGCTACAGGCCCCTGCCCTCGTCGCTCGCACGCCGCGCCTGCATCGTCTCGCGGATCGAGAGCACGAGCCCCAGCGCGACGACGGCGGGGATCGCGTTGATCGCAAACGATGCGGTGAACCCGTACGCCTGCGCCGACCACCCGGCGACCAGCGGCCCGATCACGAACCCTAGGTCGCCTACGAACCGGAAGACGGCGACGGCCGACCCCTTGAGCTCCTCCGGCGTCACGTCCGACAACATCGGCGCCGGCGGGACACCCGAGTAGCCGCTCGCGACGCCGAGGAGCGCCATCGCGACCATGAACCCGACGGGGGTCGAGACGAACCCGAACGCCGCCGTGGCCAGCGCGAGCCCCGCGAGCGCCGGGATCAGGACGGCGCGCCGGCCGCGGCGGTCGGTCGCGTGGCCGGCGGGGTACAGGCACGCGAGCTCGGTCGCCGTGGCGATCGCGAGCCCGATCCCCACGCCGCCGATCGTGAGCCCGACCTCGTCGCTCGTCCCGAACAGCGGGACCAGGGTGCTGAAGACGGCCCCGATCATCCATAGGTAGACGCCGTTCACGACGAGCACGGTCACGAACGCCCGGTTCCACGGGAGCCGGCGGATGCCGCCGCGACGGACCTCGGACTCGTGACGTTCTGGGTCGCGGATCGTTCGCCAGAACAGCGCGGCCGCGATGAAGCATGCGCCCGCGTAGACGTAGAGCGGGGTCGCGAGCGTGAACCACTTCGCGATCAGGCCGCCGAGCGGACCGCCGGCGATGAAGCCGATGTTGAACGACGCGTAGTACACGCTCATCACGCGTCCCGTCCGCTGCGACGGGATCGACCGCAAGAGGAAGGAGAGCAGCGAGGCGAAGAACAGCGCGGAGCCCACCCCCCCGAGCGCTCGGAAGAGCACGAGCAACGGGAACGTGGGCGCGAGCGCCGCCGCGAACGACGAGACCCCGACCCAGGCCGCGCCGAGCGTCGCCATCCCGCGCTCCCCGTACCGGTCGATGTAGCGGCCGACGAACGGGTCCGACACCAGGCGCGCGAACGAGAACGACGAGATCAGCAGGCCGATCGAGTCGTACCCGACGCCGAAGCTGCGGGCGTAGTTCGGCAGTACCGGCGAGATGATGCCGTATCCGAGCATGATCACGAAGGTCCCGAGCATCGCGGCTCGGATCTCGGGGATGGCGAGCACCTCCCGGATCCGGAACCGCTCCGCCTCGCTCATGGCGGCACAGTCTACGGACGGGGGTTCGCGGGCTGATGGAGCGAGCGCGAACGCGCGAGCGGTAGCCCCCCATTGGGATGCTTGCGTGCGACCCGACCCTGCTCTTTCATGTCGGCGTGCCCGACC
>CBRGMI010000370.1:0-1844 GCA_967797495.1 uncultured bacterium | reverse complement strand
GAGCTCGAGAACTTGAACACGTAGTTCTCGGTGACCGCATACGCATCGGGGTCGACGACCTCCGAGAGCCCCGCGATCGCGTGGAACAGGCCCAGTAGGATCAGCATGAGCCCGGCGAACGTGGCCCATCCCGCGGCCCAATAGCTCGGTTGCTTGTCGGACTGCATGGTTCCCTCCCCCTCTTCGGACGTCGGCCGATCCCTCGGAACCGACTCGAAATCTCAGGCGCCGACCGCCGGAGTCAAGCTCTCGCGGGCGGCCACGGTCGCGCGACCGCTGGAGACCTTCGACTAGATCCCCAGGATCTGCTTCTTCTTTGCCTCGAACTCCTCCTGCGTCAGGAGGCCCTGGTCCTTCATCGTCGCGAGCTGCTGGATCTGCGCCATGTCGTCCTGCGGCGCGGGAGCGGCCGGTGGCGGAGCCGCCTGCGGCTCCGGCTGCGAAGCGGCCATCCTTCTCGACGTGCGCCGAGAGGTACGCCGTGCGACTCTGCGTGCTGGCATCATGCGCGGTCCTCCTTCGTGAGCTTCGACTACGTACCCTGGCCCGACGCGGCGAGAACCTCGGCCTCTTCCGCGGAGATCAGGCCGATCTCGATCAGATCGAGCGGACTGATGAAGTGTCCGGCGATGGGGAAGCCGCCGGCCCGCATGATCGCATCCCGCAGCCCGATCGCCCACCGATGCTCGAGCAGGATGAGCGCGGCCGCGGCATCGTAGGGCAGCTCGTCCAGGACGTCCCACGCCTCTTCCTCGTCGAACACGTCGACGCCGTCCGACGCGGCCGCCGCGCCAGCGATCGCTCCGGCTTCCATCCCCTCCTCGCCACCCGCGCCCAGCCCCAGGAGCCCGCCGACCACGGCGCCGAACTCCTCCGCCTCGTCCCTCGAGAGCTGACTGCCCTTCAGCGCCGCCACGTCACCTTCGGCATCCTTGAAGACGACGAGCGCGTCGATCACCCGTACCGTGTCGTTCTCGCGGAGCCGTTCGAACTCGTCGATGATCTCGCCGCGGAAGTCGGGCTTGTCGAACCCGAGCACCAGCAGCTGGACCGGTCCGATCGTCATGTCGTCGCTCCTTCCGTCGTCAAGCCGTCTGTCTCGCGCCCGAGAAGAACTCGAGCGCGGTCTTGGTCTTCGTTTGTTGCTCGCTCGTGAGGTCCACGCCCTTGCTCAACAGGAAGGCCCTCGCCTCCGCCGCCACCTGGAACGCCTCGTCGGGTCGAGCCTTGGTCGACAGCTCGACGATCTGCGACCCGTCGGGATACATCCACAGCTCGCCGACCAACTTACGGCCGAAGCCCTCAGGCGTGACCTTCACCTTGACGATCGGGATCGGGCCCAGGGTCGAGAGCGTGTCGAGCTCGATCCCGTCCGGCGCGTGCGTTTCATAGAACGCGCGCTGCTGCTTCGAAAAGAGCTTGCGGATCGGCAGATCACCGCGGGCTGCCTCCCGGATGGCCGTGTTGTCCGCCGCTCCCTTGAACGACGCGGAGCACACGAATCCTCCCGGCATGGCGTCCACCTCGACGTTGAAGGTCTCCATCGCGCGCAAGTCGTCGGGCAGGTGATCCGGGACGACCGGGCGGAGCTTGACGACGGTGTCGCCCTCCTCGTTCTGGCGCCGTCGCGCCCGAACGACCACCCCCGCCGCATTCAGCGCAAGCTCGGGGGTGTCGAAGAAGAACACCTGACGGATCTGTGAGTCGAGCGGGTCGACGCCGAGCGCCCTCGTAGCGTCGGCACGAGCGCTCTCGTGGATCGTGAGCTTGAGCTCGACGCTGTCCGCGCCGCGGACCAGCTCCATCATCCGGAGCAGGTCTCGGTCCGACAGCGCCGTGGTTTC
>CBRGMI010000369.1:0-1861 GCA_967797495.1 uncultured bacterium | reverse complement strand
CTCGTCCTCTGGCTCGTCCTCTGGCGGCCTCGCGTGCTTCGCGATCCGTTCGGGGCCCGAGCCCCCGTGGATCGAGCGCATCCGGCTCGCGAAGGTCACGGACGCCCTCGACCTCGATCTGCCCTCGCTCGGTCGGGGCGTCCGGCCCGGGTTCGAGCCGGTCGACGGACCGCTCTTCCTGGTGTGCACGCACGGGCGTCGCGACGTCTGCTGCGCCGAGCGCGGCCGTCCGCTCGCGCAGGCCCTCGCCGCCACCGTCCCCGGCGCGACGTGGGAGAGCAGCCACGTCGGCGGCGACCGGTTCGCGGGCAACCTCGTCGCGTTCCCCCACGGCCTGTACCTGGGCCGCGTGCGGCCCCACGAGGCCGCCGAGGTGGCCCTCTCGTACGCGGAGGGGAGGGTCTCCCTGCGGCACCTGCGCGGACGGTCGTGCTACCCGATGCCCGTCCAGGCGGCCGAGCACGCGCTCCGGATGCACGAGGGGCTTGACCGCATCGACGACGTTGGGCTCGAACGCACCGAGTCGCGCCCAGGCGTGTCGACCTCCACCTTCCGAACGCCGATGGGGCGGTTCTCGGTCTCCGTCGCGATCGAGGAGTCGGCCCCGAGCTTCCTCACGTGCCACAGCCTCGCCGCCGAATCCGCCCCCGCGTACCGGACGATCGCCCTCGTGCGCCGGCCCGACCTCGACGGGGACGCCTCCTGACGACTGCCGCCGTGACGAACGACGCGCGACCAGGTCCGAACCGCGCCCCGCGCGTACCATCGGACCCATGAGCGAGCTCACCGACGTCCTGTCGGCGATCGAGTCGCTCTCGGCGCGCGGGAGCAAGCTCGCGCTCGCGACGATCGTGGCCGTGAGCGGCTCGACCTACCGTCGCCCGGGCGCCCGGCTTCTCGTCCCGGAGGAGGGCGAGCTCGTCGGCAACATCTCGGGCGGCTGCCTGGAGAACGACGTCGCCGACGTCGCGAAGGTCGTGATGACCGAGGGGATCGCGCGCATCGTGTCGTTCGACCTCACCGCGGACGACGACGCCGTGTGGGGCTGGGGGCTCGGGTGCAACGGCGCGTTCGAGCTGTTCGTCGAGCCCGCCGACAAGGCCGCGGAGGTCGCGGGCGCGCTGCGGATGGCGCTGGAGGAGGAGCGGCCGATCTCGATGGTGACGGTGCTCGACGCCGACGTCCCCGGGGTGGAGCAGGGCAACCGGATGCTCGTGAAGCCGGACGGCGTCGCCGAACGATCGCTCGGCGATGCCGTACTCGACCGTGCCGCTCGGGCCGCCGCACTCGAGCTCCTCGGTGCCGAACGCAGCGAGGTGCGCACCCTCTCCGGCTCGAGCGGCCGGGCGCGCGCCTTCGTCGAGGTGCTCGAGCCGCCGCTGCGGCTGCTGATCTGCGGCGCCGGCCACGACGCCGCGCCGCTGGTCGAGGCGGCGGCGGACCTGGGATGGAACCCGATCGTCGTCGACGATCGGCCGGAGTTCCTCCACCGCGAGCGCTTCCCCAAGGCCGCGGACCTCGTGCTCGTCGAGCGTCCGGACAAGGTCGCCGAGGTCGCCCCGATCGACGCGCGCACGCACGTGGTAGTGATGACCCACAACTTCCTGCGCGACAAGGACTACGTCCGCTCGCTGCTCGCCTCGCCGGCGCGCTTCCTCGCGATGCTCGGCCCCGCGGTCCGGACCGAGCGACTGCTGACCGAGCTCCGCGACGAGGGCGTCGACATCTCGGATGACGATCGTGCGCGGATCCGGAGTCCCGCCGGGCTCGACCTCGGCGCCGAGGGCGCGGAGGAGATCGCCGCCGCGGTCGTCGCCGAGATCGTGGCCGTGAAGCGCGGGCGCGGCGCCGGGTTCCTCAG
>CBRGMI010000368.1:0-1870 GCA_967797495.1 uncultured bacterium | reverse complement strand
TCCGCCGCCGAGGCCCACGTCGGGAGGGTCCTGGCGCGTCTGCGCGCGCCGGCCGCGAGTCGGTCGCGCAGGTTCCGATCCGTGGTGATCGCTCGGAGCGCAGTCGCCAGGCCGGCGAGGTCGCCGGGCTCGGACATGAGCGCCGCCCGGCCGTGGTCCGCGAGGCGCGGAAGGTTGCCGGAGCGCCAGCCGACCACCGGGAGGCCGGCCGCGAGCGCCTCGGCCCACGCGGTCCCGTACGCGTCGGCGAAGGAGCAGAGCGCGAACACGTCCGCGGAGCGGTAGAGCCGGCCGACCTCCTCGATCGGCACCGAACCGCGCACGACCACGCGGTCACGGAGGTCCGGCGCCGCGATCCGACGTCGGACGCGCTCCGCGTACCCGCGATCGAGGCCCGTCTCGCCCACGAGCCACAGGGTGGCGGACGGCCGCGGTAGCGTCGCGAACGCCTCGACGAGCTCGAGGATCCCCTTGGGCGGCGACCAGTTCGCGACGCAGAGCACCGAGGCATCACGGCCGCGACGGAGATCGAGCGGCGGTCCGGGCGCGACCGGGACGTCACACCCGGGCGGGACGAACGCGATCCGCTCGGACTCGACGCCGATCGCGAGCATGTCGTCGATCAGTCCCTCGCCGGCGACGATGACCCCCGCCGCAGATCGGTACGCGAGGCCGTCGAGCGCGCGCTGGGCGGATGCACGGGCCCGCCCGTGGCCGAGGCCGCCCGGCGGCTGGTGCGCAACCCCGATGATGGGCGTGCGCACACTGCCCATCCAGGGAGCGACGAACGCCGCCGCGATGCTGTCGAGCAGGATCGCGTCCGATCCCTCGGCGGCGGCCCGGAGTCGCCACGCCGCCGGCAGCGCGGGGATCGGCCAGGGGAGCGACGGGACGGATCCGAACCTCAGCGCGGCCCCGTGGTCCACGGCGGCCGCGGCCATGATCCGGTGATACCGGTACCCGCCCGTTCTCCGATCCGGAACGCCGAGCGTGAGGAGCGCGAGCCGCAGCTGCGCGACCTCGACCTCAGACCTTCGCACGGATCCCTCCGAACGCGTCGTCGGACTCCCACACGCGCACCGCGACGACCTCGGCCCCGTCACGGCCGAGCGGCTCCGCCAGCCGGTCGTGGATCCACGCGGCGAAGACCTCGACCGTCACGACATCGGCCCCACAGACCTCGGAGAGGTCCCGGTCGCGAGCGGTTCCGGCCACATCGGCGAGCGCGCGCGTGAGGATGTCGAGGTCGCACACCATGCCGCGCTCGTCCAGGAGTTCCCGTTCGGCCACGACCTCGACGCGGTAGTCGTGCGGGTGCCGCTCGTTCTCCGGCGGAGGCCGATCGGGCATCGCGTGGAACGCCCGCAAGGACGTCGAGGCGCCGACCTCGAACATCAGTACCGCAGGGCGACGTGCATCAGGCCTTCGTCCCCGCGATCCAGCGCGGCGTAGGCATCGGCGGCCCGCTCGAACGCGACCTCGGTCGTCGCGAGCAGCTTGAGCGGGAGCTCGGTCATGAGGCGGGCGGCGGCACGTCGCCGCCTCGGGACGTCCCAACGATCCGCCTGGCGCGAGGGGATCGTCGAGACCTGTGTGCTCCGGATCTGCAACCGGCGCCGATGGAACGCGCCGCCGAGCGGGAGCGCCACCTCCTTGGTCCCGTACCAGCTGCAGACCAGCGCCTCTCCCTCGTGCGCGAGGAGCTCCAGCGCGAGCAGAAGGGCACCGGGGGTCCCCGTGGCGTCGACGACCAGCGGTACGCCGGAGCCCGAGGTCGAGATCTCCACGTCTCGGCGGATCTCGGAGGCGTCCACCGCCCAGACGCCGAACCGGATCGCGGTGGTGCGACGGTCCGCCCGCGGGTCGACGC
>CBRGMI010000367.1:0-1883 GCA_967797495.1 uncultured bacterium | reverse complement strand
CGGCGCACGAGCTCGGCGTCGAGTCGCCGGCGCGCCACGGCGCGCAGCGTCAGGCCTGCTCGCTGGGAGGACTGGACGTGGCGGGCTTCGCGGTGGACCGCCTGGCCGTCGAGCGCTTGCGCGTGGCCTTCTTGCCCTGCCCCCGCTCGAGCTCACGCACGCGCTTTCGCAGCGCATCCACCTCGTCGCGGGACGCGACGCCGATCGTCTTCAGCTGCGACTTGACCTCGGTCTGCACCATCGAGGTGAGGCGTTCCTTGTTCTTGTTCGACCACGCCAGCAGGTCCTTCGCGGCCTTGCTCACCTGGTCGCGGCCCTGGCTCTTGGTCAGCGACTTCGCGAGCTCCTGGGCCTTGGTGGGCGACAGCTTCCCGATCGCCGCCTCCATGTACTGGCGGACCTGTTCCAGCCCAACCGCCATCTCGATCACTCCTTCTTCTTCGATCTTGGCGTTCTCGATCCCGGGTGTTCGGTCACGTGGGCGCCCCTCCCGGCGCCACGACCCAGGATAGCGCCGCGGCCGCCCGCCTCCCTAGTGGCCCTCGAGCTAGCGGTCCTCGAGCAACGCGGAGACGTCCTCCGCGATCACCGTGGGTCGGATACCCGTGCGCTCCACGTCCTCGCGTCTCGAGACGCCCGTGAGCACGAGCATCGTGTCCCACCCGAGCCTCGCCGCGCCCTCGATGTCCGTGTCGAGCCGGTCCCCGACGACGAGCGGCCGGCCCCCTCCCCCCCGGCGCCGACCGGCCTCGAACAGCGGCCGGAACGGCTTGCCCACGATCTCGGGCTCGGCGCCCGTCGTCGTCGTGATGACGCACAGGAGCGCGCCGGCTCCCGGCCACAGGCCGTCGGCCGCGGGGTAGGAGCCGTCCGCGTTCGTGGCGACCAGACGCGCCCCCCGCTGGACCAGCAGCGACGCGCGCTTGAGCGACCCGTACGTGGCCCCGCCGTCGAAGCCGACCACGACCAGGTCTGCCTCCTCAGGCTCGCCCTGGAGGATCCGGATGCCGGCGTCGGTCAAGGCCTCGCGAACGCCGTCCTGGCCGATCACGAACGCACGTCCCCCTCCCCGTTCCGCGAGGAGCTCGGCGGTCGCGAGCGCTGAGGTCACGACCTCGCTCGGGTCCGCCTCGATCCCGATCGCGCGCAGCTTGTCCGCCACCTGGCGTGGCGTCCGGGAAGAGTTGTTGGTCAGGAAGACGGGGCGGACGTCGCTTCGCCGGAGCTCGGCCATGGTGGGCGGCGCCTGGGGCACCGCGTCCTCCCCCCGATACAGGACCCCGTCGAGATCGAACAGGATGCAGCCGTACCGGTCGGCGAGCATCAGCCCGCGAGGCGTTCGAGGGCGCGCTCGTAGTCTCCCGTCCCGGGGCGCATGGCGATCGCGAGCTTCAGGTGCCCGATCGCCCTCGTGCGCTGTCCCGTGCGTTCGCACGCGAGCGCCAGCGCGAAGTGCGCGTAGTCGCTCGCCGGCTCGATCTGCACGACCTTGGCGAACTCGCGCCGCGCACGAACGGTCCGGCCGGACATGTAGAGCGCCCGTCCGAGGGCCTCACGGATCGACGCCTTGTCGGGCTCGATCAGCTTGGCGCGCCCGAGGAGCATGGCGGCCTGGTGGGGATGCCCGTCGCGGAGGAACCCCATGCCGCGCGAGAAGAGCTCGTAGGCACCCTCCCCGGGCGGGTCGCTGTGAGGACTGCTGCTATACATGGTGCATGTCCCTGGTCTCGCCCTTCGTCGGCCTGCTGTTCGACGGCTCGATGGTCGGCTCGCACGACCTGGTGACGACCCCGCCCTACGACGTCATCTCCGACGATGAGCGGCGGCACTACCTGGACGCGAGCCCGTACAACGTGATCCGCCTCGTCCTCGGACCGGACGAC
>CBRGMI010000366.1:0-1902 GCA_967797495.1 uncultured bacterium | reverse complement strand
ATGTCCACCGAGACCGTGACGTTCGGGGCCGGCTGCTTCTGGGGCGTCGAGTACGTGTTCGAGCGCGTGCCCGGGGTCGTCGGGACCGAGGTCGGCTACGCCGGCGGCCACACGGAGAACCCCACCTATCGGGACGTGTGCTCGCACGGGACCGGCCACGCCGAGGTGCTCCGGGTCGAATTCGACCCTTCGGTCGTGAGCTTCGAGCAGCTGCTCGAGGTGTTCTGGGCGATGCACGACCCGACCCAGGTCAACCGCCAGGGTCCGGACGTCGGCGACCAGTACCGGAGCGCGATCTTCACGAGCTCGGACGAGCAGCGGCGGGCGGCCGAGGCCTCGCGCGATGCGGCGCAGGCTCGGTTCGACCGGCCGATCGCGACCGAGATCACGCCCGCGGGACCCTTCTACCCGGCGGAGGACTACCACCAGCGGTACTACGACAAGAACGGCCACGAGCCGTACTGCCACGTGATCCCGTGGGCCACCCTGCGCGAGCTCGGCCTCGTGAAGGCCGGCGCGTAACCGAACCCGTCAGCCGGCCGGGTCCGCCAGGGCCCGGTCGGCCTTGGCCGCGAACACGAAATCGGCCTCGTGCAGCCCGTCGATCTTGTGGGTCCACACGGTCAGCCGGACCTTGCCCCACGCGAGGTAGACGTCCGGGTGGTGACCGATCCGCTCGGCCAGCTCGCCGACGCGGTTGGTGAACGCGAGCGCCTCCTTGAAGTCCGCGAAGCGGTACTCCTTCTCCAGGCGATGGTCGTCCACGACCCGCCACTCGTGTCCGAGATCGGCCAGGTACGACTCGATCTCGGGTCGGTCCATTGGAGGCACCCCGCCGCGACACGGGACGCACTCCATCGACGCGAGGTCGCGAGCCATCACGTCCTGCCCGCGGCCAGGCGTTCCTCGACGATCGCGTCGGCCGCCGCCGCCGTCGAGATTCCTCGCCGTTCCGCCAGTGCGAACACCTCGCCGAGGGTGTCGCCGATGCCGCGCAGTCGTTCGTCGCGCGCGGCCAGGTCCTCGCCGAGCATCTCGAGCGACGCGAGGTGGATCATGCCGCCGGCGTTGACGACGTAGTCGGGCGCGTACAGGATGCCGCGCTCGGCGAGGCGGTCCGCGTCCTCGGGTTCGGCGAGCTGGTTGTTCGCGGCGCCGGCGATCACGCGGCATCGGAGCCGCGGGATCGTCTCCCGCGAGAACACGCCCCCGGTCGCGCACGCCGCGAAGACGTCGCACTCCGCGTCGTAGATCTCCTCGGTCCCGGCGGTCTCGGCGTCCAGCTCCTGCGCGAGCTCTTTCGCACGAACGTCGTCGACGTCGGTCACGACCACGCGGGCGCCGTGCTCGACGAGCTCGCGTGCGAGGGGCTCACCGACCGCGCCCACGCCCTGCACGGCGACGACCCTGCTCCCGAGATCGTCGTCCCCGAACGCGTGCGCGACCGCGGCCCGCAGGCCGTTGAAGACACCGACCGCCGTCGCCGGGGCGGAGGTCCCCGAGCCGCCGGCCGCCTCCGTCCTGGCGAACACGAAGGAGGAGCGCTCGCCGACGATGTCCATGTCGGCGGACGAGGTGTTCATGTCGCACGCGGTCCGGTACGTGCCGTGGAGCGACTCGACCAGGTCGCCGTAGCTGAGGAGGAGATCGCGTCGGCGTTCGCCAGCGGGGATCTCGGGGACCGCGAGCACCGCCTTGCCGCCGCCGAGCGGGAGCCCGGCCATCGCGTTCTTGCTCGTCATCGCCGAGGACAGGCGGAGCCCGTCCCGCAGGGCGTCACGCGGCTCGGCGTACACTTTCATGCGCGTGCCGCCGGCGGCGGGACCGAGCGCCGTCGAGTGCACGCAGACGAACATCCACGTCGCGCTCGGCTCGTCGAACCGGACGACGACCTCCTCGCCG
>CBRGMI010000365.1:0-1905 GCA_967797495.1 uncultured bacterium | reverse complement strand
CGCCGTTGCGCCGCGCACGACCGGTAGCTCTGCACGACCGGGATCGGAACGCCGGCCTCCCGCTGCGCCTTCTGGAACGCGCGCATCGCGATCGGTTGCAGGCGGACACCATCGACGTATCGCAGGGGCGGACGCTCGGCGCACGGATCGTCCGGGATCACGATCGACGGGCCCGACAGGGCGATGTAGCCGACACCCGCGGCCACCAGCGCCACCGCCGCCACGGCGAACACCAGGAGGCGGCGGCGACTCCTCTTCGAGCGGGCGGCGTGGTGACGTCGGGCGACCGTCGGGCGATGCTACCGCCCCGTCGAAAGCAGCCGCCCGCGCCCTTGTGCAGAATCTCCCCATGGCCGGACCCATCTACTGGCGAGCCGCCGAGCCGAAAGCCGCCTACGACGTCGTGATCGTCGGCGGCGGGGGGCACGGCCTGTCCACCGCGTACTACCTGGCAAAGAACCACGGGATCACGAACATCTGCGTGGTCGAGAAGGGCTGGCTCGCCGGCGGCAACATGGCCCGCAACACGACGGTGATCCGCTCGAACTACCTGTGGGACGAGAGCTCGGCCATCTACGAGCACTCGCTCAAGCTCTGGGAGGGACTCGAGCAGGACCTGGCGTCCGACCTCCAGTTCAGCCAGCGCGGCGTGCTGAACCTCGCCCACTCGCTCGGCGACGTCCGGTCCTCGATGCGGCGACTGCACGCGAACCGATTGAGCGGGATCGACGCCGAGTGGCTGGAGCCCGAGGACGTGAAGGCGTTCTGCCCGATCATCAACACCTCGCCCGACGTCCGCTACCCCGTGCTCGGCGCAACGCTCCAGCGCCGCGGCGGCACCGCTCGGCACGACAAGGTCGCGTGGGCGTACGCCACGCGCGCGAGCGAGCTCGGCGTCGACATCGTCGAGCACTGCGAGGTGACGGGGTTCCTCCGCGGGGCCGGCGGGCGCGTCGAGGGCGTTCGGACGACCCGGGGGGACATCGCGGCCGGCAAGGTGGGGCTCGTCGCCGCCGGCCACACGAGCGTCCTCGCCGAGATGGTCGGCCTCAGGCTTCCGGTGCAGTCGCACCCGCTGCAGGCGCTCGTCTCGGTCCTGCTCGAGCCGGTGCTCGGCTGCGTGGTGATGTCGAACGCGGTGCACGTCTACGTGTCGCAGGCCGACAAGGGCGAGCTCGTGATGGGCGCGGGGATCGACCCGTACAACGGATACGCGCAGCGGGGCTCGTTCCACGTGATCGAGCACCAGCTGGCCGCCGCGGTCGAGCTGTTCCCGGTCTTCGCGCACGCGAAGCTGCTCCGGACCTGGGGCGGGATCGTCGACGTGTGCCCGGACGCGTCACCGATCCTGTCGAGGACCCCGATCGAGAACCTGTACCTGAACTGCGGCTGGGGCACGGGCGGGTTCAAGGCGACGCCGGGCTCGGGGTGGGTGTTCGCGGACCTGATCGCTCGGGGCGAGCCTGGGACGCTGGCGCGGCCGTACGCGCTCGAGCGGTTCACGACCGGCGCGCTGATCGACGAGCACGGCGCCGCGGGGGTCGCCCACTGATGCAGGCGCGGACGGTGCGAAGGATCGCCCTCGAGCTCCCGGACGCCGAGGAGCGGGAGACCTGGGAGACCGCTACGTTCCGCGTCCGGAACAAGATCTTCGTGATGTTCGCCGAACACGAGCGCGACCTGTGGATCAAGTCGACGCACGACGAGCAAGAGGCGCTCACCGCGATGGACCCCGAGACGTTCTTCGTCCCGCCGTACGTCGGGCCGAGCGGATGGATCGGCGTGCGGATCCGCTCGGTCGACCCCGACGAGCTGCGCGAGCTCGTCACCGAGGCGTGGCGGCTCACGGCGCCGAAGCGGCTCGTGCGGGCGTTCGACGAGGCCGAGGCGGTCTGAGTGCTGCTC
>CBRGMI010000364.1:0-1925 GCA_967797495.1 uncultured bacterium | reverse complement strand
GTCGTCGCGGTCCCGAAGTCGATCACGATGCAGGGACCGCCGTACCGGCTGAACGCGGCGAGCGCGTTCACGATGCGGTCCGCCCCGACCTCGCGCGGGTTGTCGGTCTGGATCGACAGGCCCGTGCGCGTCCCGGGTTCCACCACCACGGCCGGGAAGTTGAAGTACCGCGTGACCATGTCGCGTAGCGCGGTCGTCGAACCCGGCACCACGGAGGAGATGACGACGCCGGTGATCTCGTTGGAGAACGAGAGCCCGGTCTGGTCCAGGAGCCCGGCGAACAGCACCGCAAGCTCGTCCGCCGTGCGTTCGGTCTCGGTCGACAGGCGCCACTGGTGCTCGAGCTCGGAGCCGCGGAACACCCCGAGCACGGTGTTCGTGTTCCCGACGTTCACGGCGAGCAGCACCCGGCCTCACCTCCCTGACCGGCCATCCTGCCATGCCGCGACGCGGCACGGCACCCGTCTGCCCGCGCGCCATCCGTCATCGGCTCACGTCGTGGGGAGCAGGAGCGTGTCGATCAGCCGCACCCGGCCGAAGCGGGCGGCGACCAGCGCTCGGGCCGGACCCGCGATCGCCAGCGGCTCCTCGAACGTGTCCTCGTCGACGACGGCCACGTAGTCGATGCGAGCCTGGGGCGTGGCGCCGATCTCCCGAGCCATCGCGGCCACGAGCTTCCCGGCGTCGCGCTCGCCGCCGCGCGCGAGCTCGGCCGCCTCCGAGAGCGCGAGGAACAGGCAGGTCGCGGCCTCTCGCTGCTCGGTGGACAGGAGCCGGTTGCGGCTCGACAGGGCGAGCCCGTCGGGTTCGCGAACGACCGGGCAGCACCGGACCTCCACCGGCATCGACAGGTCGCGCACCATCCGCCGGATCACCGCGAGCTGCTGCGCGTCCTTCTCGCCGAGGTACGCGGCGCACGGCCCCACCGTGTCGAACAGCTTGGCCACGATGGTGGCCACCCCGCGGAAGTGACCGGGTCGCGACGCACCCTCGAACCGCTCACCGAGTGGCCCGGGGTCGACCGTGACCTCGGGCTCGCCGTCCGGGTACATCTCGTCCACCGCCGGCGCGAAGACGAGGTCGACCCCTTCGCGTTCGGCGACGGCGAGGTCGGCCTCCTCGTCGCGAGGATAGGTCTCGAGATCGCGCGGATCGCCGAACTGCAACGGGTTCACGAAGATCGAGACGACCGTCACGTCGCGCTCTGCCTTCGCGCGGCGCATCAGCGAGCGATGGCCCTCGTGGAGCGCACCCATCGTCGGGACGAACCCCACGGTCCCGCCCTCCGCACGCGCGCGATCGCACGCCAAGCGGGCCGCGGCGATCGTCCTGATCACCTCCAGCGGACGAGCACCTCCTCGACGGCCTCTCGGCCCCGAGGGGGGACGCGTCCAGAGCGCTCGGCCAGCGCAAGCGCCAGGTCGGCGAGCGTGACGTAGGGACGGACCGCGTCGGGCACGTGCTCGGCCAGCGCCTCGAGGTTGCGCTGCAGGGTGATCGCGTCCCCTCGGACGGCGGGCCCGGTGAGCGCCTCGGCGGCTCCGACCCGATGGACGTTCGCGAGCGTGGCGTCCTGAAGAGGCATCAGCGCGGCGACCGGATCGGCCACCCCTGCCGCGCGTTCGAGCTCCTCGGCGAGGGCCGTCACGGTGACGACGTAGTTGGACGCGAACACCGCGGCCGCGTGGTACAGCGGCTTGCGTTCGTCGGCGATGCGGAACGGGTGCCCGCCCGCGTCGCGAGCGAGTCGCTCGCCGAGCGCGTGGCCCTCCTCGTCGAGGGCGGTGACCGCGAACGACGCGCCGGGGATCGCCTCGACGGCCGCCTCGACCGTGGGACACGTCTGCAGGGGATGCACGGACAGCGTCGTCGGCGCATCCTGCTGCCGGACGACTGGGAGGGGTGGCCGCTCCGCAAGACCGAGG
>CBRGMI010000363.1:0-1928 GCA_967797495.1 uncultured bacterium | reverse complement strand
GGAGCGCTACGGCGCGAAGGACGAGTCCTCGATGCGGCTGCGGTTCCACACGCAGACGGCCGGGGTCTCGCTCACCGCGCAGCAGCCGATGAACAACGTCGTCCGGACGGCGATCGAGGCCCTGGCCGCCGTCCTCGGTGGGACGCAGTCGCTCCACACGAACGCGCTCGACGAGGTCCTGGCCCTGCCGACCGAGGAGGCTGCCAAGCTCGCGCTTCGCACCCAGCAGATCATCGCGCACGAGACCGGCGTGCCCGACGTGATCGACCCCCTGGGCGGCTCGTACTTCCTCGAGACCCTCACCGACCGGATGGAGGAGCTCGCGGAGGCCGAGTTCGCGCGCATCCTCGCGATGGGCGACGGCTCGATGCTCGAGGGGGTCCTCACCGGCATCGAGCGAGGCGTGTTCCAGCAGGCGATCGCCGAGTCCGCGTTCCGTGAGCAGGAGCGGTTCGAGCGGGGCGACCTGGTCAAGGTCGGGGTGACCGACTTCGTCGAGGCGGGGGAGCAGCCGATCGAGATCCTCGAGATCTCGGGCGGGATCGAGACCTCGCAGGTCGAACGCATTCGCGAGGTCCGTGACCGGCGCGACGGGGCGGCCGCCCGGGCCGCGCTCGACCGGCTGGGTGAGCTCGCCGCCACGGACGCCAACCTCGTCGAGCCGCTCGTCGAGTGCGCTCGGGCACTGTGCACCGAGGGCGAGATCGTGGGGGCCCTGCGGGCGGTGTTCGGCTCGTACACCGAGACGCCTCGGTTCTGAGCCCGCGTCGCCGGGTCTAGTTGCAAGAGCACGCAGTTGCCAGAAGGTGCGTCAACGTGCTTTCATGAGGTCTTCCGATTCGGAAGGATCGCTGGGCATGCTCGCAGCCTCGGAGGCCCTCGGCGTCGGCGTCGTCGTGTCGGCGTTCCTGTTCGGGTTCCGGCACGGCATCGACTGGGACCACATCGCGGCGATCACGGACATCACCAGCTCCCAGGAGGACCGGGGCCGGGCGATGGAGTACGGCACGACCTACGCGCTCGGCCATGCGCTGGTCGTGCTCGTGATCGGGATCGTGGCGATCGTCCTGGGGGCCAAGCTCCCCGACGGCGTGGACGCCGTCATGGAACGCGTCGTCGGCGTCACGCTCATCGTGCTCGGCGTGTACGTCTTCTCCGCGCTCGTGCGGCACGGGCGCGAGTTCCGGATGCGGAGCCGATGGATGCTGATCTTCGGCGGGGTCCAGGGCGCGTTCCGGAAGGTCCGTGGAGGGCGCCGGCGCGAGGCCCACGAGCTCGAGCCGGTGCATCGTCACCCGGCGCAGGACGCATCCCTGTCGGTGGCGGTCGCCGAGGACATCCCGGTGTCGGAATGGCACCACGGGCACCACGGGCGGCCGGGCCACCATCATCACAAGCACCCCGAGCCGACCGACGACACCTTCATGAACTACGGTCGGGGGACGGCGTTCGGCGTCGGGATGCTGCACGGGATCGGCGCCGAGACCCCGACCCAGGTCGTGATCTTCCTGACCGCGGCGGGTGCCGGCGGACCGATCGCCGGGATCGTGATCCTGGTCGTGTTCCTGATCGGGTTGCTCTCGTCGAACACCCTGATCACGTTCGGATCCGCTTTCGGCTTCGTGACGGCGTCGAAGAACTGGACGCTCTACGTCACGGTCGCGGTCCTGACGGCGTCCGCGAGCCTCATCATCGGGACCCTGTTCCTGCTCGGGAAGGGCGCCGTGCTGCCCGCGTTGTTCGGCGGGTAGGGCTCAGCCCGCGGCGCCGGTCGCGTTCCTGCAGTCGGCGCACAGACCGCCGATGGCGAAGTGCGTGAGATCGGGCTCGAACCCGTGGTGCTGCTCGATCAGCCGGATCAGCGCGTCGGCCTCGCCGATCGACAGGTCGTCCTCGTCCCCGCAGTTCGAGCAGGTGAGGTGGACGTG
>CBRGMI010000362.1:0-1931 GCA_967797495.1 uncultured bacterium | reverse complement strand
GCTCCGAGGTCGTTGTTGATCGTCCCCGATTCCAGGAGATCGCCCAGCTCCTCGTAGATCGCGAGCGCCAGCGGGTAGTGCGTGACGTCCTCGTACCGCCCGAGCTCGACGTTGGTCAGGTCGAGGGTCCGATAGGCGCTGGCGAGGGCCTCCCGCTCGTCCGAGGCCTCGGCCTCCTCGATCGCGCGCCGAGCCCAGCGGATCGCCTCGGCGCGCCGTCCCTGCCGACGCCGGATGTGGGCGTACCAGGCCGAGAGGCGAGCCCGTTTCTTGTCGGCCTCGACCTGATCGAGCGCCTCGAGGAGTCGTCTGCCGTGGCTGGTCCATCGCAGGGACTGCGTGTACCGTCCTGCCCTCGAGGTCACCACCGCCTCCTTCAGTAGCAGCTGGGCCACCAGCACGGGCTCGTCCGGCATGGATCGCCTCGCGGCGCGATACGCGGCGAGGGCTCCCGGGTAGTCCCCGAGCCGCTCCCGGACATCGCCCAGCGCCTCGTGCAGGGACGAGAGGTCGCGCTGGGTGACCTCGGGGAGGCGGCGTCCGGCATCGATCGCCCGCCGGAAGAACCGAGAGGCCTCGACGTTCGCGTACGCGGACTCGGCGCGGCGCGCCGCGGTCACCGAGTATCGCCACGCCTGACGATCGTCTCCGGCCAAGAAGAAGTGGAGCGAGAGCACCTCCGCCTGATCGGGCGTCGAGGCAAGGATCGCGTTGCCGACGCGAGCGTGGAGCTCCTTCCGTCGCCGGTACGGAAGTCCCTCGTAGGCAACGTCCCGCATCAGGGCGTGCTGGAACCGATACCGACCAGCCCCCTGGTCCTCGACGAAGGAGGCCAGCCGTCGCCATACGCCGCCGTCAACCTCATCCCGCTCATCGAAGAGCGCCCCGGCCAGACCGACGTCGAAGGCCATGCCGAGGACGGACACGTACCGGAGGATCCTCCGGTCTCGGCTCGGGAGTCGGTCGATCTCCTCGGTGATCATCCCTTCGATGGAATCCGGCAAGCCCTCGACGGTCCCCGCGCTCTTGGCCGCGTGCAACAGCTCCTGCAGGAACAACGGGTTGCCGCCCGAACGGCTGCTCAACTCCGCGACCTCGTGCCGAGGGAACGGGGCATCCTCGGTTGCGACGTCGATCAGGCTCCCGAGGGCGTCCTCGGTCAGCGGGGCGAGTTTCAGCGACGTGCAGCGCGGCGCCTCGGGAAGGACGAATCCGGTCTCCTCGTCACGGCGGCTCACGCAGACCAGCCACGGCAGCTCCGAGATCCGACCGGCGATCGCCCGGAGCAGGTCCGCCGACCCCTCGTCCATCCAGTGCACGTCCTCGGTCACCACGATCGTCGGGTCGGTCACCGAACGCGCCAGGTAGTCGATCGTCACCTCCTCGAGCTTGGCCTTGCGGAACTCCTCCCCCAGGTCCCGGACCTCGGGGGTCATCGGGACCTCGGCGTCGGCGACGATCGCGAGCAGCGGCAGCCACGGGAGCAGCTCGGGCGCCCGATGAGCCACGTCCTCCCGAAGTCGATCCGCGAGCGCGGACACGTCCTGGCCCGCCCCTAGCAGCAACCGCAGGAGGCGTCGGATCGGTAGGTAGGCGACCGAGGACTCGTAGGGCTCGCACCCCGACACCAGGTTGGGGAGGTCGGGCGCCTCGGCACGGAACTCGGTCAGCAACCTGGTCTTGCCCATCCCCGCGTTCCCGACGAGCTCGATCACCGAGCCGTGCCCGCCCCGGAGCTCCAGGAGCGCGCGGCGGATGGCGTCCATCTCCGCGTCGCGACCGACCAGGGGGAACTCGCGCGAAAGCGTCTCCGGCTTGCTCCCGGTGGAGTGGCCGACCATGAAGGCGTGCACCGGGTCCTTCTTGCCCTTGACCATGAACGGCTCGAGGGCAACCGTGTTGAACGCGACGGACGACGCGTCGAGGACCGG
>CBRGMI010000361.1:0-1933 GCA_967797495.1 uncultured bacterium | reverse complement strand
TCGCGTACTTCGAGTGCCTGCACGAGCTCAAGCTGATCGTCGACCTGATCTACGAGGGCGGCCTGTCGTGGATGCGGTACTCGATCTCGGACACGGCGGAGTGGGGCGACTACCTGAGCGGACCCCGGATCGTCGACGAGGGCGTTCGCGACCGCATGCGCCAGGTCCTGGCGGAGATCCAGGATGGCACCTTCGCGCAGGAATGGCTGGGGGAGGCCGGTGCCGGCTTCCCCCACTTCCTCGCGCTGCGTCGCGAGGCCCGCGGCTCCGAGCTCGAGCGCGTGGGCCGCGAGCTGCGCCCGATGATGCCGTGGCTGCATTCCGAGGAGAAGGTGATCCCAGATGGCGAACGGCAGTGACCCCGACGTAGTACGGATCTTCGACACCACGCTGCGCGACGGCGAGCAGGCACCGGGGATCGCGCTCACCCGGGCCGAGAAGGTCGAGATCGCGGAGCAGCTGGCCCGTCTCGAGGTCGACGTGATCGAGGCGGGTTTCCCCGTCTCGAGCGAGGGCGAGTTCGAGGCGGTCAGCGAGATCGCGTCCAGCGTCAGGGGCCCGGTCATCGCGGCGCTCGCTCGCGTCGTGCCCGGCGACATCACCCGGGCCGCCGAGGCGCTCGGCGGGGCCGAGCGTTGGCGCATCCACACGTTCATCTCGACCAGCGACATCCACATGACGGACATGCTCCGGATGAGCAACGGGCAGGTCCTCGACGCGATCCGCGAGGGCGTCAAGCTCGCCGTCGGCTTCACCGAGGACGTGGAGTTCAGCGCGCAGGACGCCACCCGCACGGAGCTCGACTTCCTGCTCGAGTGCTTCCGCGTCGCGGTGGACGCCGGCGCGACCACGATCAACGTGCCCGACACGGTCGGGTACGCGATGCCGCACGAGTTCGGGGAGCTGGTCCGCACGGTGCGCGAGGCGGTCCCCGACCACATCGTGATCTCGACGCATTGCCACAACGACCTCGGGCTCGCCGTGGCGAACTCGCTGGCCGGGATCGTGAACGGGGCGAGGCAGGTCGAGGTGGCCGTGAACGGCATCGGAGAGCGGGCCGGCAACTGCTCGCTCGAGGAGGTCGCGATGATCGTCCGGACGCGCCGGGAGGCGCTCGGCGTCTCGCACGGGCTGAACCTGCACGAGATCGTCCGCACGTCGCGCCTGGTGAGCATGACGACCGGGTACGGCGTCCAGCCGAACAAGGCGGTAGTCGGCTCGTCGGCGTTCGCGCACGAGAGCGGGATCCACCAGCACGGCGTGCTCGCGAACCGGGCGACGTACGAGATCATGGACCCCCTCGAGATCGGTCTCGAAGGCAACCAGCTCGTCCTCGGCAAGCACTCGGGACGGCACGCGTTCGCGGATGCGCTCGAGAAGATCGGGATCGAGCTCGACGAGGACCACCTGAACCGCGCCTTCGCGCGCTTCAAGGAGCTTGCCGACCGCAAGATCCAGCTCACGGACCAGGACCTCGCGGCGATCGTCTCGGAGGAGCTCGGGGCGGCCGCCGAGGACGTGTTCGTGCTCGAGGCGCTCCAGGTGGGGGGTGGTACGGCGCTCTCGCCGACGGCGAGCGTTCGGCTCCGGCGAGGCGACGAGATGATCGAGGAGTCCGCGATGGGTGACGGCATGATCGACGCGGCGATGGGCGCGATCCAGCGGGCGTCGGGGGTCGAGGGCCGGCTCGTCTCGTTCAACGTCTCGGCGGTCACCGGCGGGACGGACGCGTTAGGCGACGTGGTCGTGCAGCTCGACGCGCTCGGGCGCCGGGTGACGGGCCGGGGGGTCGCGACCGACGTGGTCGAGGCGAGCGCGCGCGCCTACCTCGCCGCCGTCAACCGGGCGATGCTGATGGCGAACCTCGAGGCCGATGCCGAGAGGGTCACGCCGTGAGCTCCGCGATCCACACGGTCGGGGTGATCCGGGGGGA
>CBRGMI010000360.1:0-1939 GCA_967797495.1 uncultured bacterium | reverse complement strand
AGGATCCTCGCGGCGACCTCGGCCGCGTCGACCCCGTCCCCCCCGTCCTCGAGCAGGATCGCGAACTCGTCGCCGCCGAGCCGGGCCGCGGTGTCCGCCTGTCGGAGGCAGTTCTTGAGTCGCTCGCCGACCTCGCTGAGCATCCGGTCCCCCGCCGCGTGGCCGAGCGAGTCGTTGATGGTCTTGAAGTCGTCCAGGTCCATGAACAGGATCGAGACCGGGAGGTTGTCGCGCGCCTGCCGTTCGATCATGTGCTCGACGCGGTCCTTGAACAGTGCCCGGTTCGCGAGCCCCGTGACCGCGTCGTGGAACGCCTGGTGCTGAAGCTGCTCCTCGAACGCCTTGCGTTCGGAGACGTCACGCGTGTTCAGGACGATGCCCTTCACGTTCTCGTCGTGCATCAGGTTCGTCCGCAGGGTCTCGACGTGCAGCCAGAAGTCGTCCCGGTGTTTCATCCGGAACTCGGTGAGGCCCGGATGCGCATCTTCCTCGCGACCACCCGAGGTGAGGAACTGCAGCACGCCGGCTCGGTCGTCGGGGTGGATCATGACCGTGAGCTTCGTGCCTTCGAGCAGGCCCGGCGCGTGCCCGAGCACGCGCTCGACCGATGGGCTCATGTACCGGATCGTGGAGTCGGCCTCGACGACCATGACCACGTCGGAGGAGTTCTGGACCAGCGAGGAGAAGCGCGCCTCGCTCTGGCGGATCAGCAGGATCTCGGTCGTCAGGGCGCTGTCGAGTGCCAGGGCGACCTGGGAGGAGAGCGCCTCGATCGAGTCGCGGATCGCCCGGGGGACGCTCGCGGGTCCGGCGACGACGAGCACCCCCTGGAGCTCCTCCTTCATGAACAGCGGAGCGTTCAGGAAGAAGGTCGCGTTCTCCGGCACGCCGAGCGAGTTCGCGAGCTCGGCTTCCTCGGTGGGGACCTCGTACGAGCGGTGGGACTGGAGCCGGTCGCGCTTCCACTGAGGAAGGATCGAAAGGGAGACCCTCGTGCCCTCGATGCCCTCGGCTCCTCCGGCCGCCGCAACCACCTGGAAGAGATCCGCCTCATCCTCGGTCGAGACCAGCAGTCGCAGGCCGGCGTCCTCGCCCACGAGCGCGCGCGCCGCCTGCAACGTGGCCGTGTAGATGCTCTCTCGGTTCGTCGCCGTGACGAGGGCGGCACCCGCGTTGCGCAGCGCCTTCTCGCGGAGCGTGGACTGTTCCTGACGCCGGACCAGTCCCGCCATCCGGAGGACGACCAGGACGAACAACATGACCGACGCCCCGATCAGGACGGGCATGTCCACGGAGTCCGCCCGGCCGAGCCGGATCAGCATGACGCCCGGTGCGATCAGCGACGCGGCGCCGAGCAACAGCAGTCGAGGCCTGGACATCCCGCGTTCGACGTCGGGGGCCTTGTCCGAGACGTGCCGCATCGAGGGGTGGAGGGCGGCCGCGCCCCATAGCAGATAGAAGATGCCCCATCCCGCCTCGAGGTACCCGGACTGGTCGTACACGGCGCCGGTGACGGAGATGTACGTGTACACGGTGTCGGTGAGGAACAAGGCAAGGGCGGCCGCCCCCATCAGGTACATCGAGGGAGCCCGCTTGCCCGCGCCCATCGCGAGACGGACGACGGCGGTCAGCAGGATGAGGTCCATGAACGGGTAGGCCATCCCCACGAGCTTCTGGATCAGGGTCGAGGTGGAGTCATGGGCCACCGGGGACATCAGGAACACCCACTGCACCGTGCCGATGCCGATCGCCACGATGAGCGAATCGATGACGCTGTCCCGGTCCCGGCCCGGGTTGCGTCTGCGGATCAGCAGGAGCAGGCCCCCGACCAGGCAGGGGTAGACCAGGAGATAGGCCACGTCGCCGATCGACGGGTAGGGGAGATCGGTGCCGAAGAAGTCGTTGTAGTTGTAGGTGATGACGTCCCCGATGACGAAGA
>CBRGMI010000359.1:0-1940 GCA_967797495.1 uncultured bacterium | reverse complement strand
GTGCTCCGCAACGTGAACGTCGAGATCTTCCCCGGCGAGATGGTGTGCCTGCTGGGCGGGAACGCCAGCGGGAAGACCACGACCCTCAAGACGATCCTCGGGTACGTCAAGCCGACCGAGGGCGACGTGGTGCTCGACGGCGAGGTGGTGACCGGGCTGCCGACGTCGGAGGTCGTCTCCAAGGGGATCTCGATGGTCCCGGAGAACCGCCGGCTCTTCGCGAACATGACGGTCTCGGAGAACCTGGATCTCGGCGCCTATCAGCGCAAGGACAAGGCGAAGATCGCGCAGGATCGGGAGAAGGTGCTCGAGACGTTCCCGCGGATCCGCGAGCGCCTCAAGCAGAAGGCCGGGACGCTGTCCGGCGGCGAGCAACAGATGGTCGCGATGGGCCGGGCGCTGATGGCCGATCCGAAGGTCCTGCTGATGGACGAGCCCTCGATGGGTCTCGCGCCCATCCTGGTCGAGCAGGTCTTCGAGATCATCAAGCAGATCCGCGCGCTCGGCCGCACCGTCTTCGTGGTGGAGCAGAACGCGAACATGGCGCTCTCGATCGCCGATCGCGGCTACGTGATCCAGACGGGGCAGGTGGTGCTCGCGGACACGGCGAGGAACCTGCTGGACAACCCGCTGATGCGAGAGGCGTACCTCGGGGAGCTCTGAGTGATCGCTCCCTGGGACGCGACGGTCTCCTCGCGCCCGACGGGGAGCTCGGTGTGAACCGAACCGCCGACGTCGTCGTGGTGGGGGGAGGGGTCGTCGGCGCGAGCGCCGCGTACCACCTGGCCGCGGCGGGCGCCGGACGGGTCCTGGTGCTCGAGCGCGCCGATCACCTCGCGGCGGGGTCGACCGGGGCATGCGCCGGGGGGTTCCGCTTCCAGTTCTCGAGCGCGCTCAACGTTCGCCTGTCCCAGGCGAGCGTGCCGATGATCACGGGGTTCACGCAGGAACACGGGCTCCCACTCGACGTCGTTCAGCACGGGTATCTGTTCCTGGTCCGCGGAGAGGAGCTGTGGCGCGACTTCCTGGCCGCCAACCGGCTGCACGCGTCGCTGGGCGTCGAGGCCGAGGTCCTGACGCCCGAGCAGGCGCTCGAGCTCGCGCCGGGGATCGGGCTCGACGGGCTGATCGGCGCGACGTACGGGCCGAGGGACGGCATCGCGGACCCGTCGGGGCTCACGCAGGGGTACGCGACCCTCGCGCGACGTGCGGGCGCCGAGATCGAGCTCGGCGTCGCCGTCGAGGGCGTTCGGACCGCGGGGGGCCGGGTGCGCGGCGTCGACACGCGGGACGGCGCGATCGAGGCGGGCGTCGTCGTGAACGCGGCCGGTCCGTGGGGGGGAGTCCTGGCGGCGACGGCCGGCGTGGACCTGCCGCTGGAGCCGATCCCGCGCCACGTGGTGGTCACGGGGCCGTTCCCCGGCGCGCCCGAACGCCGGACGCTGGTGATCGACGCACGGACGAGCTTCTACTTCCATCGCGAGGGCGCCGGGGTGCTGATGGGCATGGGCGGGACGCGCGAGCGGCCGTCGTTCGAGACCGCGACGGACGATTCGTTCATCGCCGAGGAGCTCCTGCCGACCGCGGTCCGGGTCTTCCCGCCGCTCGAGGACGCCTCGGTGGAGCACGCGTGGGTCGGGCTGTACGAGATGACGCCCGACCGTCACCCGATCATCGGCGAGGCGCCGGGGGTCGCGGGGTTCTACCTCGCGAACGGCTTCAGCGGCCACGGCTTCCAGCACGCCCCGGTGGTCGGCAAGCTCCTTGCCGAGCTGATCGTCGAGGGAGCGGCGACGACCGTGGACGTCTCCGGCCTCGGCCTCGAGCGGTTCGAGCGCGGCGATCTCGTCCGCGAGGGCCACGTCGTCTGAGTGCCGGGGGCGGGATTCGAACCCGCACGCGCTTTCGCGCAATGGCTTTTGAGGCCATCATGTCTGCCA
>CBRGMI010000358.1:0-1945 GCA_967797495.1 uncultured bacterium | reverse complement strand
GGGCAGATCAAGATCACGGTCGTGCGCGAGACGCGTTCGGTCGAGTACGCCAAGTGAGGCGCGCGCGAGGGTAGCCTGAGGGCCATGGCTGTGAGAGAGCCGAGGTACCTGCTCCGCACCTTCGGGTGCCAGATGAACGAGCACGACTCCGAGCGGATCGCCGGCCTGCTCACCTCCGACGGCTACGTGGCGACCGAGGAGGCCGCCGACGCGAACGTCGTCGTGTTCAACACGTGCGCGATCCGCGAGAACGCGGACAACCGGCTCTACGGCAACCTCGGGCACCTGCGGCCGCTCAAGCAGGCGAACCCGCGGATGCGGATCGTCGTCGCCGGGTGCCTGGCGCAGAAGGACGGCGGCACGATCCGCGAGCGCGCCCCGTGGGTGGACGTCGTCGTCGGCACCCACGCCCTGCCCGGGCTGATCGAGCTGCTCCATCGAGCCGAGACCGATGGCCCGCAGCTCGACGTCCGCGAGCAGACCGAGATCTTCCCGAGCGCCCTGCCGGCGCTGCGCGAGGTCGCGCACCACGCGTGGGTCTCGATCGCGGTGGGGTGCGACAACGCGTGCACGTTCTGCATCGTGCCGCTCGTGCGCGGCCCGCAGCTCTCGCGCCCGATCGGCGACGTGCTGGCCGAGGTGCAGGGCCTCGCCCGCAGGGGCGTGGTCGAGATCACGCTGCTCGGCCAGAACGTGAACACCTACGGCCGGGACCTCACCGTGCCGGGGTCGGCACGGCGCCCGCTGTTCGCCGACCTGCTCCGAGCCGTGGACCGGGTCCAGGGGCTCCGCCGGATCCGGTTCACGAGCCCGCACCCCCACGACTTCACGCCGGACGTGATCGACGCGATGGCCGAGAGCGACAAGGTGTGCGAGCACATCCACTTCCCACTGCAGTCGGGGTCGGATCGGGTGCTGAGGGCGATGCAGCGTTCGTACCGGCGCGAGCGGTACCTGGGCTGGCTCGAACGGATCCGCGCGGCGATCCCGAGCATCGCGGTGAGCACCGACATCATCGTGGGGTTCCCCGGCGAGACCGAGGAGGACTTCGAGGACACGCTCGACGTAGTTCGGCGCGCGCGCTTCGACCAGGCGTACACGTTCCAGTACTCGCCCCGGCCGGGGACGCGCGCCGCCGAGATGGAGGGTCAGCTCGACAAGCCGGAAGTCCAGGAGCGGTTCGACCGGCTGGTCGCGCTCCAGGAGGCGATCGCGCTCGAGCGGATGCGCGAGCAGGTGGGCTCGTCGGCCGAGGTGCTGATCGAGGGGCTCGGCCGCAAGGGCGGCGCGCGGGGCCGGACGCGGGGCAACCGCGTCGTGCACGTCGGCGGCGAGCACGCGCCCGGCACGTTCCTCGACGTGCGGATCGTGGGCGCCCACCCGCACCACCTGGACGGCGAGCTCGCGGAGCGGCGAGAGCCCGCGGCCGTCGGATGATGGTCGCACGCGACGGATCCGCGGCCGAACCGCCGCTCCTCGCCCTCCTCGGTCCGACCGCCGCGGGCAAGACCGAGGCGGGGATCGCGGTGGCCGAACGCGTCGGCGCCGAGATCGTCTCGGTCGACTCGATGCTCGTGTACCGGGGGATGGACATCGGGACGGCCAAGCCGACCGCGGAGCAGCGGGAACGGGTCCCGCACCACCTCCTCGACGTGGCCGAGCCCTCCGAGCCGTTCAGCGTCGCGCGCTACCAGGAGCTGGCCCGGGCGGCGATCGCCGACATCCGTTCGCGCGGGCGGCGGGTGCTGCTCGTCGGCGGCTCGGCCCTGTACGAGCGCGCGATCGTCGACGAGCTCGGGTTCCCGGGGACCGACCCGGACACGCGCAGCGGACTGGAGGCCGAGGCCGCCGCTGTAGGGGCGAACGGCCTCCACGAGCGCCTGACGGTATCCGACCCGGCCGCGGCCGCGAAGATCGAGCCGGGGAACGTCCGGCGCACCGTGCG
>CBRGMI010000357.1:0-1949 GCA_967797495.1 uncultured bacterium | reverse complement strand
GCGGTCACTCGCCTTCGTACTCGTCGTGCCGGCGGATCCAGAGTTGCCAATCCTCCTCACCCTCGCCGCGACCCTTCGGCGCGTGGTCGAGGATCGGGTAGTAGGTCATGACGAACTCCAGTCCGCGCCACGTCGTCGAGTAGGCCTGGTAGACGTCATCGCCGTCCCGGACGAAGGTGCTGAATCCGGGGCTCTCGGTCAGGTACCCAGGGATGTCGGTACCCGTCGAGCGGGCGTTCTGCTCGACGATCGGCGGGAACGCTTCCCAGTCCTCGTTGGAGAACTGCCCAGCCGCCTCCGGTGCGCCTCGGCGGGGACGCTTGATCTGCGCCACAGCTTCGCGTGACTGCTCTTCGGTCTGCGAGAAGCCGAGGTCGAAGTTGAAGTCGCCGGGCGAGGACGAGACCCACGGGAGACGCCAGCCCATGCGGCGCTTGTAGGCCTGCAGCTTCTCGAACGGCGCCTGTGAGACGAGGAGTAGCGTCGCGTCACGCGCGTGCAGGTGCGGCAGCACGCCGTCGAGAGAGTCGGCGATCGACGAGTTGACCGGGCAACCGGCCTGGTAGCTCGGTCCGAACATGAAGTGGTACACGAGCAACTGGGACCGCCCGTCGAACAGGTCCCCGAGCGACTTCTCGCCCTCGTCCGTGTCGAAGCGGTAGTCCTTCGCCACCGGCACCCACGGGAGATCCCTTCGTTGGTGCGCGATCTCGTCGCCGAGCCGCGTGTGCTCCTTCTCGCGCTTGAGCAGCTCCTCCCGTGCCGCGAGCCACTCCTCGCGGGTCCCGATCTTGTGGTCCGCCATGGTCCTCTCCTTTCTTGCGTGACGACGCTTCGCCGTTCCTCTGCCTTGGACACCGTTCCGGCAGCGGAATGGGCGGTTCCCCGCGCCCATTTCCGGACCGCCGCGGTGTCCACAGGTTCGACCGGCGAGGACACGCGGCCGGATCAGGCTGGAGCGTCCGGTGATGCGAGGATGGGGTGGTGAGCACCGAGCTGGTCGAGTTGGCCAAGGCCGGCGACGAGGCGGCCTTCCGCGAGCTGGTCGAGCCCTACCGGTCCGGCCTGCACGCCCATTGCTACCGGATCCTGGGCTCGATCCAGGACGCCGAGGACGCGCTCCAGGAGACGCTGCTCGCGGCCTGGCGGGGGCTCGCCGGCTTCCAGGAGCGAGCCTCGCTTCGCACCTGGCTCTACTCGGTCGCCACCAACCGCGCCCTGAACATGCTCCGGGCGGCGAAACGCCGACCGACCGTGGAGCTCTGGATGCCCGAAGCTGAGCTCCCCGAGCCGACGCGGCGCCTCGAACCGCTCTGGCTCGAGCCGTATCCGGATGTCCTCCGGGAGGATGAGCTCCGCAGCCCGACCGGACCCGAGGCGCGTTACGAGGCCAAGGAGGCGATCTCGCTCGCGTTCGTCGCGGCGCTGCAGCTGCTGCCGGCGCGACAGCGCGCGGTCCTCATCCTCCGAGACGTGCTCGGCTTCCGCGCCGTGGAGGTGGCCGGGATGCTCGACACGAGCGTCGAGTCGGTCACGAGTGCCCTCAAGCGCGCCCGGGCGACCATGAAGAGCCGACGACCAAGGGGCGAGCCACCCCCGCTCCCCGACTCGCCGCTGGAGCGACGACTCGTCGGACGGCTCACCGCCGCCTTCGAGGCCAGCGACGTGGACGGACTCGTCGCCTTGCTCACCGAGGACGTGCGCTTGAGCATGCCGCCGTTCCCGCTCGAGTACATCGGTCGAGAGGCCGCCGAACGCTTCTACACGATCGTCGTCGGCACCCGGCCGGGCCTCCGCATCGTGCAGACGAGGGCGAACGGGCAGCCGTCGCTCGCCACCTACCGCCCGGACCCCACCGCGAACGTGTTCCGCGCGACCAGCCTGCTCGTGGTCACCCTCGCGGGCGGGCAGGTCAGCGAGATCACCCGCTTCGACGCCAGCGTGCTCCA
>CBRGMI010000356.1:0-1952 GCA_967797495.1 uncultured bacterium | reverse complement strand
ACCTGGACGACGTGCAGGTGGTCGACTGCCGTGAGCCGTACGAGTGGCAGGCGGGCCGGATCGAGAGCTCGATCCACATCCCCCTGAACACGATCCTGGCGGGCGCGACCGACGAGCTCGATCCCGCGAAGACCACGGTCGTGGTCTGCCGCTCGGGCAACCGCAGCGAGCTCGCGACGCTGATGCTGCGGGCTCGGGGGTTCGACGCCTACAACCTCGAGCACGGTCTCGAGGAGTGGGCCGACGAGGGCCGGCCGCTCACGACCCCCGACGGCGCCGCCGGTCACGTCGCCTGATCGCTCAGCTCGGACGCCACCGCCGGTAGACCGGGTCGCGGTCCGGGCCCTCGTAGGTGGTGCCCACGGCTTCCTCGACGGAGAGCGCGTAGAACGCGAGCGGCGCCAGTGTGGCTCGAGCGGTCTCGATCGCCGCGGGATGATCGGGCGAGATCTGCTCCATCCATCCGCGGACGAGGAACTCGCCGCCCACGCCGTCCGGGTTGTCCATCGGTGAGTGCAGCGCGTACCGAGCGTCGCGGCCGACCTCCCGCACCTTCGGGCTCTGCCGACGGAACCGAACCATGAGGAGCCCCGCCGCGAGCCAGGGCTCCACGGGATGGACGCGGGGGCTGCCGTCTCGACGCAGGGTGGCGTGGAAACACACGCGACCGTCCAGCCGCTCGCGTCCGAACGCGGCCAGTTGAGCGTCCTCCCGCTCGAACTCCGCCCATGTCGCCACCGGCTAGGCCTACCCTAGGAACGTGGCCGATGTCGAGGGCGCCCGGCAGGCGCTCGAGGACGCGCTCGGCGCCGGCGAGGTGCTCTCGGACCCGCTGGCGCTCCGCCTCTACGCGCGTGACGCCTCGATGGTCGAGGGCGGCTGCGCGCTCGTCGCGTTCCCCCGCTCGCGCGACGACATCGTCGCGTGCGTCCGCGTCGCCGCCGTGCACGGGCTGCCCGTCGTCCCGCGGGGCTCGGGGACGGGGCTGGCCGGCGGCTCGACGCCGATCGGCGACGCCCTGGTCGTCGTGACGACGAAGATGACGGACATCCTGGAGATCCGGCCAGCGGACCGGCTGGCCTGGGTCGAACCCGGCGTCCCGAACCTCGACCTCGCGAACGCCCTGCGCTCCCACGGATTCACGTTCGCGCCCGATCCGTCCTCGCAACAGACCTCGTCGATCGGCGGGAACGTGAGCACGAACGCGGGCGGCCCGCACTGTCTCGCGTACGGCGTCACGTCGAACCACGTCTTGGCGCTCGACGTCGTCCTCGCGGACGGCGGCGTCGTCCGCCTGGGCTCGGAGGCTCCCGAGGCGGCCGGGTACGACCTTCGCGCAGTCATGGTGGGCAGCGAGGGCACGCTCGGGATCGTCGCTGCGGTGTGCGTCCGGCTCACGTCGCTCGCGCCGGTGACGCACACGATGCTGTTCGACTTCACCTCGGTCGCCGACTCCGCGGGCGCCGTGACCCAGATCATCGCCGACGGGGTGGTGCCCGCAGCGCTCGAGATGATGGACCAGGGCATCGTCGTTGCGGCGGAACGGTTCGCGCACGCCGGCTACCCCACGGACGCGGCCGCGATCCTGATCGTGGAGGTCGACGGCACCGCCGCTGCCGTGCAGGCGCAGACGGTGGTGGTCGAGGCTGCGGCCGAGGCGCACCGCGCGCGCAGCGTCCGGGTCGCCGCGGACGAGGTCGAGCGGGCGCTCATCTGGAAGGGCCGCAAGAGCGCGTTCGGCGCGGTCGCCACGATCGCGCCGCATTACCACCTCCACGATTGTGTCGTCCCCCGGACGCGGCTCGTCGAGGTACTGACCGGCGTCTACGAGATCGCCGAACGCCACGAGCTGGTGGTCACGAACGTGTTCCACGCCGGCGACGGGAACCTGCATCCGCTCCTCTCGTTCGACCGAGGCGTGCCCGGGACGCTCGAACGCGTCCTGCGCGCGA
>CBRGMI010000355.1:0-1959 GCA_967797495.1 uncultured bacterium | reverse complement strand
CGAACCTCTCGAGCCCGCTCACGTGCAGCGGCGTGTCCTCGACCCGGATGTCCGAGCCGTAGTTGAAGATCCCGGCCTCGATCCGCCGAGCCTCGCTCGGCGCGATCACCCGGATCCCGTGCGGCTCCCCGGCCTGGAACACGCGCTCGAACAGCTCGTCGCCCCGGCTCGTGTCCTGCAGATACAGCTCGAACCCGACCTCGCCCGTCCACCCGGTCCGGCTGATCACGACCGGGATCCCGTCGACCTCCGCCTCGGCGCAGAAGTAGTACCGGAGGTCGGCCACCGCGTCGCCGAACAGGTCGCGCATCACGGACTTCGAGCGCGGTCCCTGGATCTGCATCGGCGCGACGTCGGCCTCGAAGATGGAAACGTCCATCCCGCGCGCGCCCGCGACGCCGGCCAGGTACAGGAGCGCGTCCGAGTCGGCGAGCGCCAGCCAGAACCGGTTCCGGTCCAGGCGAAGCAGCACGGGATCGTTCACGATGCCGCCCCACGGAGCGATGAGCAACACGTACCGCGCCTGCATCGGCTCGACCTTCGTGAGGTCGCGGCAGGTGACCAGGTTCACGAGGTCGAACGCGTCCGGCCCGCGGACCTCGACGCACCGCTCGACCGCGACGTCCCACAGCGTGACGCCGTGCTGCAGCGCCTCGTATTCGGTGACCGGGTCGTCGTACAGGGTCGGCAGCAGCATGTGGTTGTAGAGGCCCCAGCTCTTGCACCCGTGGCGCTTGGTCGCCTCGAAGTAGGGCGACTTCCGGTACCACGGCTGGATGTAGAACGTGAACGTCTCGGACGCCATCGATCCTCCCGCGTTCCTTGGCCGTTCCTTGGCGGATGAGGCGCGAGCCTAGCCGCTAGTTGAGGTCGGGGTCGAACGGCATCGTCGACATCAGCCGGTATTCGGGACCCTTGCGGCGCAGGACGTCCGCCCATAACGCGTCGGGGTCCTCGGTGAAGACGTCGCTCGCGAGGGCGGGCTCGGTGATCCACGAGCCCTCGTCCAGCTCGGCCTCGAGCTGGCCGGCGCGCCACCCCGCGTACCCGGCGAACACCCGAGCGCGCCGAAGGCCCCCGATCGACGCCGCGTCGGCCTCCTCGGGCAGGAACCCGACCGAGTCGAACGCGACCACGTCTGCCGCCTCCGGGTGCTCGAAATCGGCCACCACCACGGCCGACTGCGACGAGACCGGACCGCCGATGAACAAACGGTCGCCCGGCTCCACCAGCCCGGCGAGCGGCGGCACCGCCACGGCGACCTCGACCTCGCTCGCGCGGTTGAGGACGACGCCCACCGCGCCCTCGTCGTCGTGGTGGCCGATCAGCACGACCGCGCGACGGAAGTTCGGGTCCAGCAGGGACGTGCCGGCGATCAGCAAGTGTCCGCTCAGCGGGTCCACGGCGCCATCATCTCGCTCGGTCAACCCTTGGGGATCTCCTTGTTCGGATCCAGGAAGGGCAGTGCCGCCGTGACCGCGGGGACCGGGCCGTCGGGCGACAGCGCCTCGAGCTCGTTCCCCGGCTCGGCGAGCTCGATCGGGACCCACGCGTAGCCGATGTTCTCCTTCCGGCGGAAGGAATGCGAGGCGCTCACGAGACGTCCGACGTCCCGGCCGTCCTTGCGGACGACCCAGAAGTCCTCGAGCCACATCCGGAAGGGCTCGCCGCCGAGCGTCACGCCGACCAGCTTGCGGTCGACGCCCTCGGCCGACACCTGTCGGAGCGCATCCCTGCCGATGAAGTCGGCGTCGAACTCGACCAAGCGCTCCATGCCGGTCACGTGGAACGGCGTGTCCTGCACCGTCATGTCGTTGCCGTAGTTGAAGATCCCTGCCTCGAGCCGCCGCTGGTCGCTCGGGGCGATCGGGCGGATCTGAGATGGAGCTCCCGCCTCCATCACGCGGTCCCAGAGCTCGGTGCCGCGCGAGCCGTCGCGCAGGTAGATCTCGTAGCCGA
>CBRGMI010000354.1:0-1959 GCA_967797495.1 uncultured bacterium | reverse complement strand
CGGGCGAGGTCGACACCGTCCTGTGCATGTTCACCGACCTGCAGGGCCGCTTCATGGGCAAGCGCGTGGTCCCGCACTTCTTCTTCGAGGAGATCCTCGGGGAGGAGGGCCTGCACGCCTGCCTGTACCTGCTGGCGATCGACATGGAGATGGAGCCGCTGCCGGGCTACGAGTACGCGTCGTGGGAGACCGGCTACGGCGACTTCCGGATGGTCCCCGACATGAGCACGCTCCGGTGGTGCCCCTGGATCGAGAAGACCGTGATGGTGATCTGCGACATCTTCGAGGAGGAGGAGGCCGACAAGGAGGTCGAGGTCACCCCTCGCACGATCCTCAAGCGCCAGATCGCACGCGCGGCCGACCTCGGCTACACGATCAAGACCGGGTCCGAGCTCGAGTTCTACCTCTTCCAGGACTCCTACCGGGACGCGGCCGAACGCGGGTATCGCGAACTACGGCCCAGCTCGCCGTACATCATGGACTACCACATGCTCCAGACCACCCGAGACGAGTGGTTCGTCCGTCAGGTCCGCAACTCGATGCTCGACGCCGGCATCCCGGTGGAGTTCAGCAAGGGGGAGTTCGGCAGGGGCCAGCAGGAGATCAACATCACCTACTCCGACGCCCTGTCGAACGCCGACCATCACGCCCTGTACAAGCACGGCGTGAAGGAGATGGCCGAGCTCAACGGCGTGGCCGCCACCTTCATGGCCAAGTGGACGATGGCCGAGGCCGGCTCGAGTTGCCACCTCCATTCGAGTGTGTGGAACGCCGACGGGGCCGAGAGCCTGATGTGGTCCGACGAGGGCGAGCACCACATGAGCGATACCTACCGCTGGTACATGGGCGGTCTGATGGCCTGCGCGCGCGAGATGGCGTGGATGTACGCGCCGTTCGTGAACTCCTACAAGCGATACCAGCTGGGTTCGTGGGCGCCGACGGCGATCGTGTGGAGCCGCGACAACCGGACGTGCGGGTTCCGGACGGTCGGCGAGCACACGGGTGCACGCGTCGAGTGCCGGATCCCCGGGGCCGACGCGAACCCGTACCTCGCGTTCGCCGCGACGATCGCCGCCGGCCTGTGGGGGATCGAGAACAAGGTGGAGCCGCCACCGATGTTCGTCGGCAACGCCTACGAGGCGAAGGACGTCCCGCGCGTCCCGTACTCGTTGCACGAGGCGGTGGAGACGTTCCGCGGGTCGACGGTCGCGCGCGAGGCGTTCGGCGACTTCGTGTTCGAGCACCTGCTGAACACGGCGCACCAAGAGCAGGTGATCTTCGACAACACCACGGTCACCGACTGGGAGCTCGCCCGGTACTTCGAACGCGGGTAGGGCGGCCTCGGGGTCGATCCCGCCGTCTCGGATGTCGGTCGATATCCTTGACATCCGAACGTATGTTCGATAGGCTCCTGTTTCCTCCCCCGTGACCGTGCGAGGTCCGGGTGCAACACCGCAGCGAAGAAGAGCTGATCCGCGAGATCGACGCCGAACATGCGCGTCTCGCGGCGAGCCATCGTCGGCTGCTCCGGCTTCTCGCCGACGTCGACCGCCGGACGAGCTGGCGGGACGTCGGCGCTCGCGACACGGCCCACTGGCTCTCGATCAGGTACGGCCTGTCCCAGTGGAAGGCGCGGCGCTGGATCGCCGCCGCTCACGCGCTCGAGACGCTCCCCCGCACGTCCGAGGCGCTCGCATCGGGCGAGCTGTACGTCGACAAGGCGGTCGAGCTGACGAGGTTCGCCACACCGGAGACCGAGTCGCGCCTGTTGGTCTGGGCCGGTGGCGTGTCGTGCGGCGCGATCCGGCGGAAGGCTGACATCGTCGCGCGCAGGTCGTCGGGCGAGGCCGAGGAGGCGGAACGCAGCCGATTCCTGTCGTGGTGGACGTTCGACGAGGGCCGCCGCTTCGGCCTGGAGGCCGAGCTGCCCTCCGCACAGGGCGCGGTCGTCGCGAAGGT
>CBRGMI010000353.1:0-1967 GCA_967797495.1 uncultured bacterium | reverse complement strand
GGCCGTCCTTCGACTAGGCGGTCAGCCCCCCGTCCACGGGCAGGACCGCGCCGTTGACGTACGAGGCCTCCTCCGACATGAGGAAGCGCACGACGCTCGCGACCTCCTCGAGGTGCGCCGCTCGACCCACCGGCGTCTGGTCCAGGTAGTACGCGCGCGCGGGCTCGGTCAGATGGGAGGTCATGTCCGTGTCGAGCAGACCCGGGCACAGGGCGTTCACCGTGATGCCCTTGACTCCGACCTCGCGGGCGAGCGACCTCGTCAGCCCGACGAGGCCGGCCTTCGTGGCCGCGTAGACGGTCTGACCCGCGTTGCCGTGTAGGGCGACGGCCGAGGACATGTTCACGATCCGCCCCCACTTGGCTCGAAGCATCCCCCGCAGCGCGGACTGACAGCACAGGAACGCGCCCCGCAGGTTGGTCGCCATCGTCCGCTCGTAGACGTCCATCGGGTACTTGAGGAGAAGCCCGTCCCGCGACATCCCGGCGTTGTTCACCAGGCCCGTCACCGGGCCCAGCTCGTCGTCCACGCGGCGGAACGCCTCGGCGACCGAACCCTCCTCCGTGACGTCCATCGCCACCGCGAGACCCGGCGTGCCGATCGTCTCGAGGCTCGCGAGCGTCTCCTTGGCGTCGGCCTCGCTCGACCGGTAGCCGATCGCCACGCTCCAGCCGTCGCGCGCGAGTGCCTCCGCGCACGCGCGCCCGATGCCGCGGGAACCGCCGGTGATGACGGCGACCTTGGCAGAGGGCACGGTCACGGTCCCGCCGGTCCCGTCCAGCGGATCAGGTTCGCCCCCCACGCGAGCCCGGCGCCGAAGGATGTCAGCAACACCAGGTCGCCCTCGCGGATCCGACCCCCGCGCCACGCGCGATCGAGGGCGACCGGGATCGAGGCGGCGGACGTGTTCCCGACGGTCTCGACGTCGACGACCGCGCGATCCATCGGGATCTTCAGGCGCTCGGCCACGGCGATCATGATCCGCGCGTTCGCCTGGTGGGGGATCAGCAGGTCGACGTCCTCCGGGACGAAGCCCGACTTCTCGAGCAGCTGCCGGCACGCGCTGGCCATCTCGACGACCGCCCGCTTGAAGACCTCGCGACCGTTCGGCATCTGGATCGCATGGTCGTTCGCGTCGACCGACGCATGACTCGTGGGCTCGGCGGAGCCGCCCCCGGGGATGATCAGGATCTCCGCGGCGCGTCCGTCGGCGCCGAGCACCGATCCGAGCACCCCAGGCTCCTCCGAACGCCGCAGCACGATGGCGCCCGCGCCGTCGCCGAACAGCACGCACGTGGTGCGGTCGTGGAAGTTCATCACGCGGGAGAGCACCTCGGCGCCCATCACGAGCACCGTCTCGGCCTGGCCGGACTCGATGAAGGCCGTCGCCGTCGACATCGCGTAGGAGAACCCCGCACACGCCGCGTTCACATCGAACGCGGGCGCCGCGATCCCCAGCTTGCGTTGCACCCACACGGCGGTGGAGGGGATCGGGGTGTCACCGGTCAGCGTCGCGCAGACGAGGAGGTCCAGCTGCTCCGGCGCGATCGACGCCGCCTCGAGCGCTCGCGTGGCGGCGTCGGTGGCGAGGTCGGACGTCGTCTGCCCGTCCGCGGCGAAATGCCGCTCCCGGATCCCGGTGCGTTCTCTGATCCACTCGTCGCTTGTCTCGATGAACGCCTCGAACCACTCGTTCGGCACGATCCGCTCCGGCAGGACCGAGCCCAGCCCGGCGATGGCGGCGTGACGCTGCGCGCTCACGATCCCCCCTCGGGGCGACGGTCGCCGCCCACGTCGATGGTCGAGGATATCGCCCGGGGATGGTGCGCGACGCGGCGCTACGGGGTCATCGATGCCCGGCCGGCCGCGGCCGGGCCGGGCGTCAGGCGTGTTCCCGGGCGAGCGCGGACGCGGCCTCGGGCGAGCCGACCGCGACGGCCCGTGCCCCGGGCGCGGGGGGCGGAGCG
>CBRGMI010000352.1:0-1971 GCA_967797495.1 uncultured bacterium | reverse complement strand
GGGAGACCTGCGGCGTCGCGGTCGAGGCCGCGATGGACAGCGTGTTGGTGGTCGATCTCATCAAGGGCCGGGCCACGCCCTGGCCGAGGCTCGAGAACGACGACCACATCATGTCGACGGGGTCGGCCCGTCCGTTGGAGGACGCCTTCCGGATCGCGCACGGCGACCTGGTGCACTGGCTGACGGAGGAGCACGGGCTCGACACGCTCGATGCCTACCAGCTCGTGTCCCAGATCGCGGAGAGCCCCGTCGCCAACGTCTGCGATCCCAACTACACATTCGTGGCCAAGGCGCCCAAACGCCACATGCCCTCGAGCGACGTCTACGGATCGATCCGAGCCGGCCTCGTCGAGGTGGCGGGCCGGTATCTGGGCGAGCGGGGTGGGAGCTAGCACTCCCGGCCCGCGTCCTCGCGCCCGAGCTCCCGGTAGCCCTGTGCCGTCGTAACCGCCATCCTGCGCGAACGGGCGCCGTGCTAGATTCGCGGAGCCATGGGCCCCCGCGCGCGTGACCTCGGGGTCGTGATCGGGCGCCTCGGCCCGGGACCGCACAACGCCATCACCGACGTGGACGGCGTAGGCGTCGGCCACGCAACGGTCGTCCGTGACGAACCCTCGGTCGCCCGGACCGGCGTCACCGCGGTCTGGCCGCACCGGGGCGACCCGTGGCGAGAGCGCGTGTACGCCGGCACCGCGATCGTGAACGGCTACGGCGAGCTGATCGGCATCGATCAGATCAACGAGTGGGGCCTCCTCCACTCACCCGTCGTGATCACCTCGAGCCTCGCGATCGGTCTGGCCTACGACACGACGGCCAGGTGGATCGCCGAACGCGAACCGGCTCAGGGTCGCTCCGACGTGATCATGCCGGTCGTCACCGAATGCGACGACTCGTTCCTCAACGACGCACGGGCGTTCCCGCTCTCGGCTGCGGACGTCGTCGCCGCGCTCGACGATGCTTCGCGAGGCGAGGTGGCGGAGGGGTGCGTCGGGGCCGGAACCGGGATGCAATGCTTCGACTTCAAGGGCGGCATCGGCACGGCGTCACGAGTGGTCGCCGACGCGGCCGGCGACCTGACGGTCGGTGTGCTCGTCTGCACCAACTTCGGCGCCCGCCCCGACCTGACGATCGCGGGGGTGCCCGTCGGCCTCGCGCTCACGGATCTGATGCCCGAGGGCCACGCGGCGGGCTCGTGCATCGTGGTCGTCGCGACCGACGCGCCGATGCTCCCGCACCAGCTCCGGCGACTCGCCCTCCGCTCGGGGTTGGGGCTCGCTCGCTGCGGGTCGATCGGCGCCAACGGGTCGGGCGAGCTCATGCTGGCGTTCTCGACGGCTCAGACCGTTCCACGCGCGTCGCCGGGGTCGAGGATCCGCGCCGAGGCGCTCCTGGACGGCGCGTTCTGGCATGAGCCGAGCGCGTTCGATCCGATCTTCACGGCGACGATCGAGGCGACGCAGGAGGCGGTCGTGAACGCGCTCTTCGCGGCCGAGACCACCGCGGGCCGCGACGGGAACGTCCTGCACGCGCTCCCGCGCGACCGGGTCCTCGAGATGCTTCATCGCGCCGGAAGGACCGAGTGAGGCTGTTCCGATTAGCGAAGAGCGCCCGAGTTGCCTCCGGGCACACCTCCGGGGCCGTTCGGCCGCAGGGGTTTCGGCCGGATATCAGCCGAAAGTCGGGGTTGCGTACGCCGACCGGCCGATGCAAGGATGGGCCGACGACGGCTGGTGGGGGGCGCGCCCGCACCCTGTAGGTCGTGCTCGCCCCCCGGACGGGAGGGTGACGCATGGCAGCACGGGCCGACCAGAAGGCCATGATCTCCGAGAAGGTCGCGCCGGTCCTTGTGGCGCGAACGCTCGGGCCATTCGACCTGGTCGTGATCTTCGTCGCGATCGTCCTGTTCATCAACAACGCGGCCGGCCTGCAGTTCGCCGGACCGTCGGTGTTCATCATCTGGATCGTCGCCTT
>CBRGMI010000351.1:0-1971 GCA_967797495.1 uncultured bacterium | reverse complement strand
TCGGCGACGTCACGTTCATGGACAGTGCCGCGTGGCTCGCGGTGATGGACTTCGCCATCGCGCGGACGACGGGGGAAGGGAGCTCCGGCTCATCAACACGTCCGCCCCAGTTCGCAGGATCTTCGAGCTCACGGCGACCGACCACCTGCTCTCGGACACGGACCGGCCTCCGAACGGCCGAGGTGCCCGACCGACCACCGTGACGAGGTGAACGGAGGTGAAGATGGATCGGACCACGAAGCCACCCGCGTTCGAAGGCCTTCGCGCCGTCACCGAACGCATCGTCGAGCAGGGGAGCGACCTCCCCGCGTTCCAGACGCGAACGTGCGGGCATTGCGGACGCCAGACGACGTTCGCGCTGCAGGATCGGGCGGGTTGGTACGCCTGCCTCGCGTGCGGCCGGTACGCGTAGGGCGCGCGACCCAGGATCCTCGCCGCTGCCGAGCCTCGAGGTGACCGACGTCGAGGTCGTCGCTCCGGAGGAAGGCGATCTCGGCATGAGCGCGCCGAAGCGCAAGCGTCCGGTCTGGCGCGTCGTCCAGATCCTGCTCGCCGTCGCGGTCGTCGCGATCAGCTTCCTCTACGCGATCCCCAAGATCGCGAACTACTCCGAGGTCTGGACCGAGATCAGGGACATGACGCCCCTCGAGCTCCTGTTCCTGCTGGCGGCGACGGCCCTGAACCTCGTCACCTACTGGTGGGCGAACATGGTGTCGATCCCGAACCTCGGTCTGTGGCAGGCCGCGGTCAACAACCAGACGTCGACGACGGTCGCGAACACGATGCCGGGCGGCGGCTACGTCTCGATCGCCGTCAGCTACGAGATGTACCGCGCGTGGGGCTTCTCGAAGAAGGACGTCGGCCTCTCGGTCGCGGTGACCTCCGTCCTGAACATCTTCGCCAAGCTCGCACTGCCGGCGATCGCGCTGCTCTTGATCATCGTGACCCACCGCGCGAGCGGATCGCTGATGGGGGCGTCGATCGTCGGGATCCTCATCCTGATCGGGGCGGTCGTGCTGTTCGGGCTCCTGATGTGGAAGAAGCGGTTTGCCAGGGCGATCGGGTCCGGTCTCGGGCGAGCTGCGACGTGGGTCGCCCGTCGGCTCCGGCGACCGCGCACGTTCGACTTGGGCGAGGCGGCGGTTCGGTTCCGGCGGAACACGATCGACTTCCTCGTCGAACGCTGGTTCCGGCTGACGAGCACCACGATCATCAGCCACCTCTCGCTGTACCTCGTGCTGCTGCTCGCGCTTCGGTTCGTCGGCGTGTCGGATGCCGAGGTCAACTGGGCCCAGGTGCTAGGCGTGTTCGCGTTCGCTCGTTTGCTCACCGCGGTGCCGATCACGCCGGGAGGACTCGGGATCGTCGAGGTCGCGTACATCGGCGGGCTGATCCTCGCCGGCCGGGGTCATGCGGACGTCCCGACCGACGTCTTCCACGCTCAGGTGACGGCGGCTGTGCTGGTCTTCCGGGCGCTCACCTACGGGATCCAGATCCCGCTCGGGGCGATCGCCTACGTGATCTGGCGAACGAACACGAGCTGGCGCAAGCCGGCGCGCGTGGACGCCCCCGTGCCCTGACCTTCGCAGGTCAGGGGTCCGTCGTGATCGTCTCCGCGAGGAACGCCGTTGCCACCTCGGGCAGGCGCAGGCGCGCGAGCGACAGGTAGTGTCCGTCGACGACGTCGCGCACGGATGTCCACGCGTTCCGCAACATCGCGACCGTCGCCGGGTACCCGGGGTGCGTCGACAGACCGCAGAGCACCTGGATGTCACGCTTGGTAGCGCGCGCGATGCGCATCGTCTCGCCGACGAACGCTCGGTAGCGGTCCGGATCACCTTGGAGCGTCTGGGCCTGCGTCTCGATCACGTCCGCGTTCGCGGCCGCTACCTCGGCGATGCCCGAGCGCAGGTACGCCGACTCGCGCGTCTCGCCGTCCTTCGGCGCGAGCGGGCTTCCCGGGACCGAGAC
>CBRGMI010000350.1:0-1978 GCA_967797495.1 uncultured bacterium | reverse complement strand
CCGAGCGCGTACAGCATCGCGTCGGAGTCGGCGAGCGAGAGCCAGAAGTGGTTCTCGCCGAGACGCAGCAGGATCGGATCGTTCACGATCCCGCCGTTCGGGGCGATGATCGGGGCGTACTTGCACTGCAGCACGTCGCAGCGCGACAGGTCACGGCACGTGAGGAGCTGCGTGAACCGCACGGCGTCGGGTCCGGTGATCTCGACCTGACGTTCGACGGCGACGTCCCACAGCCCGACGTGCTCGACCAGATGCCAGTACTCCCGCTCGTCGTCGTCGTACAGGGTCGGGATCAGCGTGTGGTTGTACAGGTCCCAGCTCGTGCAGCCGGCTTCGACCGTCCGCTGCCAGTACGGCGAACGCCGGTACCACGACGCCGTGTAGAACGTGAACGAGTACGGCTCGTTCATCGACGCATCCTCCGGCGCTTGCGATCCCTGCGGATCTCGCGCACGCAGTTGTACGCGGGGATGCCGGACACGCCCCCGCCCCCGTGCGTGGCGCTCGAGCATTGATACAGGCCGTCGATCGGCGTGCGGTAATCGGCGTACCCGGGGGCGGGACGCATGTGGAACAGCTGGTCGGCCGACAGCTCGCCGTGGAAGATGTTGCCGCCGATCAGGTTCCATTCCGTCTCCATGTCGTAGGGGCCGATCACCTGGCGGGCGACGATCGACTCCCGGAACCCGGGCGCGACGTCCTCGTACGCCTGGACGACGCGGTCGGCGTAGGCCTCGAGCTCCTCTCGATGCGGCTCCTCCGACCACGTGTGCGGGACCCACTGCGTGAACAGCGAGACCACGTGCGCGCCCTCGGGCGCGAGCGACGGATCCAGTGTGGTCGGGATCACGCCGTCGGAGAACGGCATCGTGGCGGGACGACCCGCCCGCGCCTCCTCGAACGACCGCTCCATCTGGTCGACCGAAGGCGCGATCTCGAACCCGCCCGAGAAGTCCCTCCAGTCCGGTTCGCCGGCCAGCGTCGGCAACCGGCTGATCGCGCAGTTGATCTTCACGACCCCCGAGCGCGTGGACCAGTGCTCGATGTCCTGGACGAAGTCGGCCGGCAGGTCCGTGCGATCGAGTTGCCTGAGGAACGTGATCTTGGGGTGGCACGCCGAGACGACGACGGGGGCCAGCACCTCCTCTCCGCCCGTCAGGACCACACCGCGAGCGCGTCCGCCGGCGACCAGGACCCGGTCCACCGCCGCGTCCGTGCGCACCTCGGCCCCGAACGCACGCGCGCTGCGCTCGAGCGCCGCGGCCACGGCGCCCATCCCGCCCTCGGGGACCCCCCACGAGCCGAGCGTCCCGTCGCCGACGTCGCCGATCTCGTGATGCGCCATCACGTAGGCGGTCCCCGGCTCGTGGGGACCCGCCCACGTCCCGATCAGGCCGTCGATCGCCATCACGGCCTTGACCTGCTCGGACTCGAAGAACCGGTCGAGCAGGTCGGCGACGCTCATCGTGAGCAGCCGCGTCACCTCGCCGACCGTGCGGACCGAGAGCCCCCGGAGCCGCCAGGCCAGGCGGAGCTGCTCGAGCAGGTCCCCGGGCCGCTTGGAGCCGATCTGCGGCGGCGTGCTCATCAGGAGCGGTCCGAGGACGGCGGCGAGGCCTCCGATCCACGCCTCCCAGCGTTCGAGCGCGTCGGCGTCGTGCTTAGAGAACTTGGCGAACTCGTCGTGGTTCTTCGAAGGGTCGTCGTACTCGATCATCACCCGGCCGTCGGGGAACGGCACGACGTAGGGACCGACCGGGTGCACGCGGTACCCGTGCCGGGCGAGTTGCAGGTCGCGGACGATCGTGTCCGGCATCAGGCTCATCACGTACGAAAGGGTCGTGACGCGGAACTCCGGATGATCGGGCCAGGGCTGGTCGGTCGCGGCAGCGCCACCGGTCTTGTGACGCGCCTCGCACACGACCACCCGGGCACCGGCGCGGGCGAGGTAAGCGGCGGCGACCAGGCCGTTGTGGCC
>CBRGMI010000349.1:0-1993 GCA_967797495.1 uncultured bacterium | reverse complement strand
AGGCGCTCCCGCAGCCGGCGCTCGAGCTCGTCGGGTCTCACGGCTGGAGGCTACGCCGCCGAACGAGCGCCCGCGCATTCGACCACGCCTGCCGCGTTAAGACGGATCGCGGCCGTCCTGGCGGCGAGTTGCACGTGAAGCGCCGTAACGCCGGGTAGTTTCGCAGCGCAGCCGCCCACTCCTCGCGCCGCAGCCCAGGCCGCCGAGCCGACCGTGAGCGAGGTCACGTCGGCCAGGTGCCGCAGAGCACCGACCCGGCAGAGGGTCCGGCCTACGGTCGCCTCGAGACATATCGAAGGACGGAGCCGAAGGGAGGGAACGATGAGCACCAGGGTCGAAACACTGCAGGCACCCAGGGCGAACGGTTCCATCTTGATCGCAGCGTTCCTCGCGACGCTCGTCATCATGACGATCGCCGTGGTCGCCATCTCGTTCGACAGCGACCAAGGGCGACAGGGTGAGACGACCTTCGTGGGCCGCCACGTGGTCAGCACGCCGAGCGAGCTGAGCGCCGGGATCGTCGGCGGGGCCGGGCAGACATTCGTCGGCGGCACGGCTGCGAACACGCCGAGCGAGCTGAACCCCGTGTACATGCACGGTCGCAACCTCCAGGGCCTGTCGCCGCTGGAGCCCGTGTACATGCACGGTCGCAACCTCCAGGGCCTGTCGCCCCTGAGTGACGCGCTCGGGACCAATACCCCGACCGAGCGCTCAGGCGGAATCATCGGCGGGCTCCCGGCGAAGTTCTACGACCGCCACCAGCGAGGTTGAGCCAAGCGAATCGCGGATAGCCCCGGCCAGCTCGGCCGGGGCGTTCGCTTGACGTCCCAGGAGCGGCTCGAGTTCCTGGGGGTAGTGCGTCCTACCGTCTGGGACGTTCGCCAATCGGCACGGAACCGGGAGGGCGCGGCAGCGGCATCGACCGCCGAGGGTCGGGGTCGTGCTGCTTGCAGACCTGGACCAGGTAGACGGTCCCCGCGAATCCAGCCTGGTCCGGGTCCGGCGGGTCGCCGCGGACGACGAGCACACGCCGCGTGGCATCGAGCCTGCATTGGATCTCGTCGTCCACGTGCTGGCAGCGCATGACCCCGTCTCCCCGGTTGAGATCGGCATTGGGGAAGCAGGGAGAACGTACAGCTCGCCTCTGACAACCTCAGGCGACATAACGAACCTTGTCGCAGCCGGACTGTTCTGGGGCGTCTCGCGACCATTGACGCAGCTCAGTCGCCTGTGGACGCTCGTTGCAATCGGAAGGAAGGGGGCGCCCGTGGTGGAGGACGAGCTGTTCGAGCGAGGGCTGCAAGTTCGACGGGAGGTACTCGGCGCGGAATACGTCGATGCAAGCCTTGAAGCGGCAGGCCCCTTCACGATGGCCTTCCAGTGGCTGCTCACGGAGTGGGCGTGGGGCTTCGCCTGGAGCCGACCGGGTCTCGACCGGAAGACACGGAGCCTGCTGAAGCTCGCGATCCTGACGGCGCTGGGCCGGCCCGACGAGCTGGCCGTCTACGTGCGGGGAGCGCTTGCGACTGGATGCACGGTGCAAGAGATTCAAGAAGTCTTGCTCCACGCGACCGTCTACTGTGGGACGCCGGCTGGACGACAGGCATTCCTCGCGGCGGATGCAGCGTTAAAGGCAGCGGGCGCGGTCGAGTAGCGAATCGCCCCGAGGCGCCGCGCCCGTCGGGGAACATTCCCGAGCACGAGGCTCCAGGTACATTCACGCACCCTGGCGCACCACTGGGTGCTGTTCCTGGACGAGTTCACGGAGTTCCGCCGCCATCGCGACCGAAGTCAAGAACCTGCTCTCCGCATCTGGACTAAATCGGTCGCTTCCACCGGAGCGGAGCCGGGGATCGCAGCCTCACCGAGGTGAACGCCGGCGGCGTCAAGAAGCTCGAGCCGGTCGAGGCAGCCGACTGAGATCGAAGTCGTTCTCCCTCTGCTCGATCCACGCCACCGGACGCCTCCCATAGAGGGCCTGTCCCTCCGACCG
>CBRGMI010000348.1:0-2000 GCA_967797495.1 uncultured bacterium | reverse complement strand
GGGTGGTCGACGTGCTTCCACGAGAGCTCGGACACGTGCACGAGCCCGTCGACGCCGCCGAGATCCACGAACGCACCGAAGTTCACGATCGAGGAGACCGTGCCCTTGCGGCGTTCCCCCTTCTGCAGCGACTCGAGGAACTTCTTGCGGCCCTCGCTCTGCGACTCCTCCAGGAAGGCGCGGCGAGAGAGCACCACGTTGTTGCGGTTGCGGTCGAGCTCGATGATCTTGGCCTCGAGCTCGTTGCCCACGAACGGATGCAGGTCCCGGACCCGCCGCAGGTCGACGAGCGAGGCGGGCAGGAACCCGCGGAGCCCGATGTCCAGGATGAGGCCGCCCTTGACGACCTCGATCACCGGGCCCTTGATCGTGCCGCCCGACTGCATGACCTCCTCGATCCGACCCCAGGCGCGCTCGTACTGCGCGCGCTTCTTCGAAAGGATCAGGCGGCCCTCCTTGTCCTCCTTCTGGAGCACGAGGGCCTCGACCTCGTCGCCGACCTTCACGACCTGGCCGGGGTCGACATCGTGGCGGATCGACAGTTCCTTGGTGGGGATGACGCCTTCGGACTTGTAGCCGATGTCCAGCAGGACCTCGTCGCGGTCGATCTTCACGACCGTCCCCTCGAGGATGTCCCCCTCCTTGAAGTCCCGAAGCGAGGCCTCGATGGCCTCACGGAGCTCGTCGGGGGTGAAGTCCCGCATCTCGCTCGCCGTCTCGATCTGAACCAACTCCTCCCGCGCACGAAGCGCGCACCGACCGACCCTTGGGATTCGCCGGGATGCTGGTGCGCCTCGCGGCTCAGGGATGGTAGTTGACCTGCGGAAACGGCGTCAATGAGAAGGGCTCTCGGCGTGCGTGCGACCCCGCTCCGGTGCGCCGGGAGGCCGTCAGTGCGGTTCGCTCACCACCGCGGAGACGGACCAGGCGGCCCCGTTCCCGCACGCCGTCACCTCATCTTGGGGCGCCGGCCCGCTCACGCAGAGGGGTTCGGTGGCGATCGAGGTGCCGGTCGCATCCAGCGCCGACACGGTCCCGGCGGCATCGTTCGGGACCCACAGGACGAAGTACCGGGCATCGAGCCCCTTCGGTCCGTTCACGAGATCCACGATCCGATGAGACCCCTCGGCGAACTCCAGCACGACCCTGTCCACCAGGTCGGAGACGATCCCGGCGTAGCCCGTCACCGGACCCGCGCCGAAGCTCGCCCCGGCGACCCGCAGGTCCCGCTGCCCGGGATCACCTTCCACGTTCGTGCAGAGCCTCACGCCTCCGTCGTCGCCGAGGTCGCCGAGGAACAGCTCGGCACAGGTGCCCCATCCGATGTTCCCGATGCCCGTATGGTCGGCGCGGAACGCAGTCATGCTCCATTCGACGTCCTCGACGTACCCCGAAGCGACCACGACCTTGTCCGTCAGGACCTCGACGTCGCCGGTCTCACGGTCGACGTAGGGATCCTGGACGCCGCCGGGCTCGACGTTCGGCCACTCGCCCTGGCCGAGGTCTGCGAACGGCCCCGGGGTCACGTAAGTGACACCGGGCTCCGGTGTCGGGATCGATGCGGTCGACTCCGCGGCCGGCTGGCCGGTGGACCGGTCCGCCGAGAGTCGGAGCAGACCGCTCACCCCCCCGACGAAGGACAGGGCCAGCGCCGTGACCACGATCAGACCGACCGCCCGGCGTCGTCGAACGCGGCCGATGGTCCCCGGTGGCATCCACCGCACGCCGATGCCCTCGGTACGCCGATCCATCGTCTCGCGGATCCTGGTTTCGAGATCCATCACGCCTCCTGCTCGTCGTCCACGTCCACACGTCCGCGCAGGGTTGCCATCGCGCGCGAGACGAGCGAGTTCACGGCTCGAGGCGAACACCGCAGGATGTCCGCCACCTGCTCTTCGTCCAGGTCCTCGTAGTAGCGAAGGACCACCGCAGCCCGTTGCCGCTCCGGCAGTTCGCGCAGGGCGGTCCACAGCACGTCCCGATCCTCGGTGCGCGACCGG
>CBRGMI010000347.1:0-2007 GCA_967797495.1 uncultured bacterium | reverse complement strand
ACTTCGTCGTGCTGACCCCCATCGCGTCGGCGACCTGCTCGTCCTCCCGCATCGCGTTCCAGGCCCGTCCGATCCGTGACGTCGACAATCGCCACGAGACGAACGCGGCGAGTAAGACGAAGGCGAGCGCGAGGTAGTAGAAGTGCTGCGGGTTGTCCTGGAAGTTCAGGCCGAAGACCTCGGCCTTCGTGACGCCCCGCATCCCCTGCGGGCCGCCGATCAACGGCTGCGCCCACTTGGATGCGGTCATGACGCTCACGATCTCGCCGAGCCCCAGCGTCACGATCGCGAGGTAGTCCCCGCGCAGCCGGAGCACCGGCGCGCCGATCAGGAGGCCGACCCCGGCGGCGAGCAGCGCCACGATCCACACGGCCACGAAGAAGTTCAGGTCGGCGGAGAGCGCGGGGGTCGCGGCACCGGTCGTCGTGTTGAGGAAGGCCCCGGTGAGCACGCCGGTCGTGTAGGCGCCGAACGCGAAGAAGGCCACGTACCCGAGGTCGAGCAGCCCGGCGTAGCCGACCACGATGTTCAGCCCGAGGCCGAGCAGCACGTAGATCATCACCGACCCGAGGACCTCGGAGATGACGGTGCCCAACAGCAGGGGCAGGATCGTCAGGATCGCCAGGATCGCGACGAACAGACCCACCTTCGCGGCCGGAGCCTGCTCCACGTTCCGACGGACGCGCTCGCGGGTGCGACCGCCATCCCGGTTCCAGAGCGCGTTCGCGGCGGCCGCGATCAGGAACACGATCAGCCCCCCGAACCACGTGAGCCCGGCGCCGCGGTCGTAGAGCCAATCCGCCTCGAACCCGAGCTCGACGAACACGATGGGGATGATCCGCTGCAGCAAGCCGAACAGGATGACGGCCAGGATCCCCGCCGACGCCGGCCGTCGCACCGCCGCGGGTGCGGTGCGGACGAACCCACCGACCGCTCCGCCGACGACGCACAGCCCGATCATCACCGGCAGGCCGGCCGGGACGCCCTTGTCGAACGTGAGGAAGTCGACCAGCTGCTCGGTGACCGCGACGAAGACCTCGCGGATCCGATCCACGCCGAACCGGTCTGCGAACGCCACGGCCGCGGCGAACACCGCACCCCCGACGAGCCCGGTCACCACGCCGACGGCGACGCCCGGCCCGAACGCGACCGAACGTCGCTCGCCCGCGACGATCCTGGGCCGGGTGACCGCGTACGCCGCGACCAGAGCCGGCGAGAGGATCAGCAGCCGGCCGAGCGTGATCTGCTCCCCCACCAGGGCCAGATCGGCGAACTTCGTGTAGAGCCCGACGAGCGCGATGTAGATCGCCCCGACGCCCGCGATCAGCCCCGCCCGGACGATCGACCGCGGGGGCACGTCACCCATCAGACCTTCTCCGCCTCGCTCGACCCCAGGAGCCCACCCGGTCGGAAGATCAGGACGAGCACCAGCACCAGGAACGTGAAGGCGTCCTTCAACTGGAACGAGGACGGGATGCCGTACCCGGTGAGGATGAGCGCCGGGCCGAGCGACTGCAGGAGCCCCAGCAGGACGCCGCCCAACGCGGCGCCGGAGATGCTGCCGATCCCGCCCAGGACCGCCGCCGTGAACGCCGCGATCCCCGGGCGGAAGCCCATCGTGAAGCTCACCGACTCGAACGTGATCGAGAACAGCACCGCGGCGATGCCGGCCAGCAGCCCCCCGATCGCGAACGTGGTCACGATCACGCGGTCGACCCGGATCCCCATGAGGCTCGCGATCTCGCTGTCGGCGGCCACGGCGCGCATCGACTTCCCGGTCTTGGTCTTCAAGACGAACAGCGACAGGACGGTGACGGCCACGATCACCGTCGCGAGCACCACGACCTGGATCCGATCGACCTCGATGCCGAGGATCGTCCACGTGCCGGCGAGCGCCTCGGGGACGCCGAACCCGCGGCTCTGCGCCCCGAAGAACCCCCGCGCCGTGTTCGACAGGAACAGCGACGCGCCGATCGCGGTGATCAGCGGGACGAGCCGGGGGGCGTT
>CBRGMI010000346.1:0-2009 GCA_967797495.1 uncultured bacterium | reverse complement strand
ACCTTCGGGCTGGCGATCGCGGCGGCGCTGAGCGAGCAGTTCACGGTCGCGATGAAGCACCGCACGGAGGTCGAGAACTTCTCGGTCACGGACGCGGTGTGGGTTCCGGCGCTCATCCTCGTGCCGCCGAGCGTCCTCACGCTCAGCGTGCTCCTCGGGAGCCTGGCGGGACATTCATACCGGCGCTGGGCCTGGTACAAGGTCGCCTTCAACGCGAGCCAGTTCGTCGTCGCCATCACCGTGGCGGAGTTCGTCTACCGGCTGTTCGATCCTCCCTCGTCGTTCAGCTTCATGACCTTGGTGGCGTGCGCCGTCGCCATGTCGTGCTATCTCGCCATCAATGAGATCTCGGTCGCGCTGATCATCTCGCGCGTGGAGAAGACTCCGCTCCGCGAGGTCGTGACCCTCCCGGGGAGTCTGAACCTCCTCCATGCCGGGGGGAACCTCACGATCGGCATGCTCGCCGCGCTCGTGTGGCACTCGGGGCCGATGGGCCTCCCCCTGCTGATCGCACCGGTCGTCCTATCCTTCTTCGCCTACCGAGGATGGCTGGAGAACAAACGGGAAGAGGAGCAGCGACGGGAACGTGACCGAATGCGGACCCTCTACGAGGCCGGAAGGGCCCTCGACGGTCCGCTCGACGCCAACTTCGACTTCCAACCGTTCCTCCGGTCCGTCCAGCAACTCGTCGACGCGGCTGGGACCGAGCTGGCCGTGCGGGACGAAGCGGGGCTGCGCGTCTACAACTCCGAGAGCGGCCTGTACCTGACCGTCCAGACCGAGATGGGCCCCGGGGACCCGACGGCCTATGTGAGCGCGCGCCCGGGGCTCGCCACGTACGTCGCCGCCGTCCGCGACGAGGCGAACGACGTCGGGATCCTCGCCGTCCACCGCGCCACCGAGCTGTCTGCTTCGGAATGCGCGCTGGTCGACTCGCTTGCCTCCCAGGTCTCCGCGAGGCAACGGAACCAGCAGCTCTTCGACGAGACGGTCGAGCAACGTGGCCACCTGGCGGACGTGGTCGGCAGCAGCTCGGACGGCATCTTCGTCGTCTCCGGAGCGGGCACGGTGCTCTCGTGGAACCCGGCGATGGAGCGGATCACCGGCTACCTCGCGGACGACGTGGTCGGTCGTCGTTGCGGCGACGTTCTGCGCATCCCCGGCGAGCCGAGCACGGATGGATCGTCCCCGACGGAGCTCGCGTTCGGGGTCGTGGAGCCCCAGGACGCGCTGATCCTGCGGCGCGACGGATCGGATCGGTGGATCCGCTACTCGAGCAGCACGATGCCCGAGCGACAGGGAGGCGGAACGAGTCAGGTCGTGACCGCTCGCGACGTGACGGCCGAGCTCGAGGCCGAACAGATGAAGCGCGACTTCGTCGCCACCGTGTCCCACGAGCTCAGGACCCCGCTCACGCCCCTCAAGGGCCTGCTCCAGTCGCTCAACAAGGGGCTGGTCGAGGACTCGCCTCAGGCACGCCGCGAGTACCACGCGATCATGCTGCGCCAGGCCGACCGGCTGGAGACGCTCATCTCCGATCTTCTCGATGTCTCGCGGTTCGACGCCGGGCACCTGCCGATGGACGCGGTTCCGGTGGAGCTCGGCGCGCTCCTGGAGCGCGAGATCGCGGACGCGGGCCAGTTGACGGCAGCCCGCGAGGTTCGGCTCGAGCGTCCGGAACGCCCGGTCTGGGTCACAGCCGACCCGCTCCGCCTCGGCCAGATCGTCACCAACCTGCTGTCGAACGCGTTCAAGTACTCGCCGAAGGGAGCCCCGGTGATCGTGAGGCTCACCAAGCTCGAGGATTTCGCCCAGGTCTCGGTGCAGGATCGGGGCGAGGGGATCGCGATCGACGACCAGGATCGGGTGTTCGAGCGCTTCTACCGTGTGGACACGAGATTGACGCAGACCACAGGCGGTTTCGGCCTGGGCCTGTTCATCGCCCGCCGTCTGGCCGAAGCGATGGGTGGGGGTCTGGTTCTGAGCTCGCGGCCGGGTGAAGGATCCAC
>CBRGMI010000345.1:0-2012 GCA_967797495.1 uncultured bacterium | reverse complement strand
CCTTCCCGATCCGCTCCCGTTCCTCGAGCACCTGGAGCCGCTGGAGCTCCCGGCCACTGCGTTGGATCTCGTCATACAGGCGAGCGTTTTCGACGGCGATCGCCGCCTGGGTCGCGAGGACCACGAGGACGCGTTCGTCCTCCTCGTCGAACATCTCGGCGCTCTGTTTGTCGGTGAGGTAGATGTTCCCGAACACCACTCCTCGCCCGTTGATCTGGACGCCAAGGAGTGACGTCATCGGCGGGTGGTTCGGGGGAAACCCCACCGAGCGCGGGTCGGCGCCGATTTCGGGGATCCGGAGGGGGCGGTCCTCCCGGATCAGGGCCCCGAGCAGGCCGTGACCGGTGGGCAGGTCCCCGAGAGCCGCTCGCTCCTCGGGCGTGATCCCGACCGTGAGGAAGTCCTGGATCGACCGGCCGTCCGGCGTCAGGACGCCCAAGGCACCATAGCGGGCGCCCGTGAGATCCACCGCGAGCTCGACGATCCGCTGGAGCACGGCGTCGAGCGAGAGCTCCGAGGCGAGCTCCATCCCGGCCTCGATCAGGCGGCGATCCCCGTCGACGGAGGTCCTCTCGGACATGGAGCGAGCCTAGCCGAAGTCGCCTGGGGCCCCGATTTCACGATGGGTCCTGTTAGGTCCCAACCGATACCGGGTCCATCGCCCCTGAGAGGACGTCTCTCGGAGGCCGAGTATCTCGTCAACGGGCCCCAATGGAGCAGGCCCAGGAGCGAAGGAGCGGACCATGGACAGGAGCGGTTGGGACAGGATCGTGAGCGGCGCAGGTGCCGTGGTCGCGGTCGTGCTCATCGTGCTCGGCGCGATGGCGATCTACGGGGGCAACTTCGGACATCAGAACGTGCGGGACCGGTTGGTGCCGCAGCACATCTCGTTCCCGCCGGCCGACGCGATGACCCCCGAGGAGAAGGCCGCGATCGGCGAGTTCGCCGGCGCCAAGGTCGACACCGGTGTCGAGGCCGAGGCATTCGCTCGCTACATCGGCGGGCACCTGGAGGGCGTCAACGGTGGAGCGACGTACTCGGAGACCAGCGCGGCGGCGCGTGCAGAGGGGCTCGACCCCAAGGTCGCAGCCGACCTGCAGGCGAAGGCGGACACCCTGTTCAAGGGCGAGTCCTTGCGGGCGATGCTGCTGAACGCGTACGGCTGGTGGACCCTGGCGACGATCGCCCTGTGGGCGGGTGTCGCGATGGTGATCGCCGGGCTCATCCTCGGGATCTTCTCGATCCTCGGGTTCCGGCACGCCCGGAAGGTGGCGCCAGTCGCCACATCGAACAGGGTCGTCTCACCGGAACTCATTACGGCATCGAGCTAGATCGGGCGGTCTGAGCTCCGGACCGCTACACGGGAGGAGCCCGCCTCAGGTGGGCTCCTCCCGGTCGTCGGTGGGACTCAGATGGAACGAGTGTCGAGGAGGACGCGTCATGAGGACTCAACACATGGCGGAGGCAGCCGGGGCCTCGAACGGGCCGTTCCCCGTAGCGCCCTCCGGTTCCAGCATCGACCTGTACTGGCTCCCTCTGGGTGCAGGCGGTCATTTCGTCCGACTGAATGGGCGGATCTACGAGGCGATTCGCGCCGTTCATGACCGCCGTCGGGCCTTCGCTCTCTACCACTCCGCTCTCGAAGTGCGGATACCCGATGGGCGGTTCGTTATCGAGATGGCCTGGCCCATCCCCGATGCAGATGGTGCGAGCCGCGGCGTCGTCGTCGAAGGTCCGGTCGGCAGCAGCAGGATGGCGCGTCTCCGCCTATTCCGATACGAAGTCCGCCGATGGCGTGACGGGGTCATCCCGGACGTCCTTGAAGCCGTAGCAAGTCCGCAGCGCCTGAGCGACAACCTGGTCCGTGCGCGCAGACTCCTCGACCTCGTTGGTTCGGTCCCTGCGCCGGTGTGGGGCCGAGACGATCTCGGGATGGGCGACATGTGGAACTCGAACTCGGTTGTCTCGTGGCTCCTCGCTCGGAGCGGCCTACCGATGGAACGGATCCGACC
>CBRGMI010000344.1:0-2040 GCA_967797495.1 uncultured bacterium | reverse complement strand
CAGAAGCGGCGGCACACGTCGTTCGCCAACCTCGACGTGATCCCGCTGCTCGAGGGGACGGCCGATGAGGACATCTCGATCGACCCGAAGGATCTGAGGATCGACGTCTACCGCTCGACGGGTCCGGGCGGGCAGTCCGTCAACACGACGGACTCCGCGGTCCGGATCACGCACCTCCCGAGCGGGATCACGGCGGCGTGTCAGAACGAGCGCTCGCAGCTGCAGAACCGAGCGGTGGCGATGCGGATCCTCAAGGCCCGTCTGGCCGAGCGGATGCGGCAGGAGCAGCAGACCAAGCTCGAGAATCTCCGGGGCGAACGCAAGGGGATCGACTTCGGCTCGCAGATCCGCTCCTACGTCCTGGCGCCGTACCGGCTCGTCAAGGACCACCGGACCAACGTCGAGATCGGCGACGTCGATCGGGTCCTGGACGGCGATCTCGAGGAGCTGATCGAGGCCGAGCTCCGCCGCAGGGCCGAGGTTGGGGAAAACCCCAAGCGGAACGGCCGGGGCCTCGGACCATCGCATTAGGTCCTTGGTCGTCGTCGTCCCAAGTGAGGCCGAGATGCGCCCGACATGCTTGCCGTTGGGGGGCGGAGCCGGGAGAATCGGTTCATCTGCGGGAGGAGCCTGAGCGCTGTCCGAGAAGACGAACCGTGGCCTCGAGGTCTCGATCACCACGGTCTTCGTACTGGCGCTGCTGTCGGTCGGTGCGGTCCTGATCTTCTCCGGTGAACCCGCGTCCGCCAAACAGTTCGCGACGCTCCGCATCCTCGGTGGCCAGGTCGCGGTCCAGCGCGGCAGCGGCGCCTTCGAGACGGGGCAGGACGGAACGTCGCTCCGCGAGGGCGATACGGTTCGGACCGGCCCCGATGGGCGGGCGTCGATCGACTATTTCGACGGGAGCCTCACCCGCCTCGACTTCGACACGTCGTTCACCCTGGTGACCCTCGAGGCCCTGGGCGATACGGCGGCCCCGATCATCGAGAGCAGTCAGGCCGAAGGCAACTCCTACCACCGGGTGCCGGAGCTCACCGACGCCCAGAGCCGCTTCGAGGTCCAGACCCCGACCGCGACCGCGTCGGTCCACGGCACGGGATACGCGTTGCTGGTGGACGAGGGGTCCACGACGATCGCCGTGGTGGAGGGGGTGGTCACGGCCGGGGGATCCACCGGGTCCGTCGAGATCCCCGCCGGCACGATGGCGGTCGTCGGGACCGACGGCGTCGTCGGACCGATCCGAGCGATCCCTTCGGAGCTGCTCGACGGCGACTGGCTCATGTTCAACCGATGTGCCGATCACGAGACCCCGGCGTGCGCCGAGGGCAACGGAGGCGGGCCGGAGGGCGATGGAGGCGGGCCCGAGGGACCGACCGAACCGCCGGAGGGATCCGGCCAGGGGGAGCAGGGGTCGGTCCCGCCCACATCCACCACGGGCGCCGGCGGTGAGGGCACCACGGGCGCCGGCGGTGAGGGCGGCACGACCGGCGGTGGGAACGGCGGTACGACTCCTCCGCCACCGCTCAACCAGCCCCCGCGGGCGGGGTTCTCGGCAACCCCACGGCTCGGACCGGCTCCCCTGCGAGTCGGGTTCTCGGATGCGTCGCACGACCCCGACGGCGATCCGCTGTCGCGGCATTGGAGCTTCGGTGACGGGTCGGCACGGTCGGGCGGCCAGACTCCTTCGCACACGTACGACGATCCCGGCCGGTACACCGTGACGCTCACCGTGTCGGACCCGAAGGGCAAGCGGGACGCGACGAGCAAGGTCATCCGGGTCGGATCGGCGGAGACGTCCCTCGATCACATCATCATCTCCCCCTCGGACGCGACGATCCTGCCCGGTGGCGCCCGCTCGTACACGGCGGAGGCGTTCGATACCGATGGAGGCTCGATAGGCGACGTCACGGTCGACACGGACTTCTCGATCGCGCCCGACGGGTCGTGCAAGGACAACACGTGCACGGCGAACCGGCCCGGAGCGCACACGGTGACGGGGACCTACCAGGGCGAAAGCGACCAGGCGACGCTCACGGTCGA
>CBRGMI010000343.1:0-2050 GCA_967797495.1 uncultured bacterium | reverse complement strand
CGCCGCTCGAGCCGCATCCCGCATCTCGGGCACCGATCATCGGGCCCGCCGCGGACCTCCGGATGCATCGGGCAGGCGTAGCCCTCGTCCGCGGCGGCCGGTCGGGACGCATGGTCGGCATGGTCGGCATGGTCGGCGTGGTCGGCGTGGTCGGCGTGGCCGGCGTGGGTTGCGGGCGGGTCGGGATGCGTTGCGGCCGGCGCGTTCATCATCCGGAGCATCTGCGGGCCGCCGGTGCGCAGGAACCGCACCACCAGGACGGCGGACAGCGCCAGGAAGGCGATGTTGAGGAACGTCGTGTAGTTCCAGGTCACGCTCGCCTCGATCACCTTCGCGTTCCGCTCGTCGGGCACGAGCCCGAGCGCCTGAAAGAGCACCTCGACGACCAGCCCGGCCGCGACCATCGCGGTGTAGAACGTCGCGAGCAGGAAGAGGGACACCCGCCGGCCGTAGTACTTCCGGTAGATGTTGAGGATCGGCAGGATGATCAGGTCGGCGAAGATGAACGCAGCCACGCCGCCGAAGCTGATCCCGCCGTTCCACAGTACCGCCGCGAGCGGAACGTTCCCGATCGAGCAGACGAACGAGAGCATCGCCACGACCGGGCCGATCATCGGGCCCCAGATCTTCGAGAGCAGGGGGTGATCCACCAGGAAGAAGCTCTGCCAGAACGACTCGGGCACCCAGGCCGCGAGCGCGCCCGCGATCACGAGACCGAGCGCGATGTCCTTCCAGATCGACGCCCAATCCGTCACGTAGAAGTGGCTGATCGCCGTGAACCCCTGCCGCGAACGCACCCTGGACAGGATCGATCCCCCGCCGACGGACATGTCCATCTCGGCGTGACCCTCCATCACGCCCGGCACGCCCTTGTCGGCCTGCCGCCGCGCGAGCTCGACGAGCTCGGGCCGCAGGAACGCTCGGAACAGCAGGGCGAGGATCACGATCATGATCGGGCCGCCCACGAACTCGGCCAGCGTGAACTGCCAGCCGAGGAGGACCGCGAGCAGGATCCCTAGCTCGATCACGAGGTTGGTCGACGCGAACTCGAACGCGATCGCCGCGGAGAAATCGGCGCCCTTGCGGAAGATCGAGCGCGCGAGCGCGACCGCCGCGTACGAGCACGAGGACGACGCAGCACCCAGACCGCAAGCGATCGCGAGCGACCTCGGCGAGTCGTCGGGGAGTAGGCGGCTCATCTCGCCCTTGGAGATCACGGCCTGCACGACCGCCGATAGGGCGAACCCCAGGACCAGCGCCCACAGGACCTCCCACGTCATCGCGAAGGCGAAGTCCAGCGCCTCCGCGATCGGCGACAGCACCGACGCGAGCACCGTCTACCTCCCCGCGAACCGCGCGACCGCCGCCAGGAGCTCCTCGAGCTTCTCCTCGCTGTCGCCGCTCTCGACGCTCTCCTTGACGCAATGACGCACGTGATCGTCGAGCACGCCCATGCCGACCGACTTGAGCGCCGAGGTGACCGAGTTCACCTGCGTCAGGATGTCGATGCAGTACTGATCCTCCTCGACCATCCGCTGGATCCCACGCACCTGACCCTCGATCCGCCGGAGGCGGTCCGAGACCGCCTTCTTGTTCATCGTGTACCCGTACATGGCCGTTCCTCCCGATGGTGGCGACCCACCCACTATACCCTAGGGGGGTATATGCGGAACGGCGCAGGCCCGCGCCGATCTGCGGTGCGGCCGGGTGTTCCCGGCTCGACACGATCGCGCGCGATCAGAGCGATCTACGCGCGAGACGAGGAACCCGGCGGGCTCCTGGATCACGCAGGGCCGATGCTAGACTCGCCGTGTGGCGACCCGAGTCACGACGGAACCGTCGCACGAGGCCCTCGGCCTCACGTCCGAGGACCTCCACTCCATGTATCGCACGATGGTGACGGCGCGGCTCGTCGACGAGGCCGCGTTCCGTCTCAACCGTCAGGGCAAGGCGCCGTTCGTCGTTCCTGTCTCCGGCCACGAGGGATGCCAGGTCGGCACGGGGTGGCCGCTGCGACCGGGACAGGACATCTGGGTCCCCTACTACCGCG
>CBRGMI010000342.1:0-2061 GCA_967797495.1 uncultured bacterium | reverse complement strand
GCCCTCGGGCTCGTCCGCCTGTGGCGGCGGCTCGAACGGCGTCGACCGCTGGCCGTCGTCGTGACCGCCACGCTCACGCTCGCGATGCTCGCGGGCTCGGCGATCGCGTGGAACCGCCAGGACCCGTTCATCTCCGAGGACGAGGTTCGAGCGCTCGTGCTCGCGAACAAGGCCGTCTCACGGCTCGAGCCGGGGACCCCGCTCGAGTTCCTCGTGAACGAGCCCGACGACACCGTGAGCTTCCTCGCGACGCGCGCGGGGAACGTGATCCGGACGGGCGTGCCGCCCGATCGGATCCGCGACGTCGTGGTCGTGGTGCCATCGGTCGGCGGCGCGCCGGCGAGCGGCGAACGCGGCGCGCTCGAACGACTGACGGCCCGAGATCTCAGCGCGGCCGAGGCTCGATCGGGCCGGAAGGCCGAGGTTATCGTGCTGACGCCGTTCGACGAGGTGGACCGACCGACGGACGCGCTCGTCGTCGATCCTTCACGGCCGGTGAAGGACTTCTATCCGGTCGACCCCCTCGAACCTTCGTCGGCCGCCGGCATCGCCTGGGCATCGATCGTCGCGCTTGCCCTCCTCACCGTGACCGGCTACGGCTGGGCGCGGATCGGGCTCGCCGACACGATCACGGCCGCCGCGGCCGCGCCGGCGGTCGGCGCCGCGATGCTGATCCTGGTCGCGGCCGCCCTCGACGCGCTCGGCGTCGGGCTCGGGACGACGGTCGGCGCGCTCGCGGTGTCAGCGCTCGCCGGTGGCGGCGGGTACCTCGCCCGGTTCGTCCTCGAGCGGCGCGCCGGATCGGGTTCGGCGCCACAGGTCGAGGAGCAGCCAGCCGAGTAGCCCGATCACGACCGGCGTGATCATGTAGTGCCCGACCAGGAGGTTCGCGTCGTACGCGGAACCGAACGCCGCCGGCTCCGAGGTCCATTGCGACACGGTGAGCGCGAGCCCGGTGCCGATCAGCACCGTGCGGGGGACGCGCGGGAGCAGCCAGCCGAGCGGCAGCGCCCACGTGACGTACCACGGGAGCAGGACCGGCCCGAGCAACATCAGGCAGAGCAGCCCCCACCCCCACGACGCCCCGACGAGCGCCGAGCCGATCTCGGGCCGCCGACGCCAGACGGCCGTGGCCACCACCACGACAGCCGCCACCGCGATCGCCGCGAACGCGATCCGCGGCACGATCCCCAGGACGTCGCCCGAGACCGCGTCGACCACCCGCCGGAAGAACCTCGACGGCGCGAGCCAGCCCTCGTGCGAACCGAGCTCGACGGCGCCGAGGGTCGGATCCTCGGTGTTCGCGAACGGGGCCGCAGCGACGAGCGCGAACGCGGCGGCCAGCCCGAGGTGCGGCGCGAGCGCTCGGACGCGTTCGCCGCGCGGCCGCCGGGCGGCGACCGCGACCCACCACACCAGGAGCGGCACCGCGGCGGTCACCTTGACGAGCGTCCCGAGCGCGAGCGCGGCGGTCGCCCACAGCTCGCGACCCGAGAAGACCAGCGCGAGCGCGGCCGCGACCGCCAGCGCCACCAGCAGGTCGTTGTGGCCGCTCGCCGCGCTCTGGAACAGCACGACCGGGTTCAGCCCGACCAGCGCGACCGCGAACGCCTCGCGCTCGGGCCGGACCCTGCGGACCAGACCCGCCACCACGAACACGGTCGCGAGGCTCGCGGCGATCGCGATCACCCGGAACGCCGAGATCATGGCGCCGACGTCGTCGGCGGCGCGGGTCACGAGCGCCGAGACCTGGGTCCACAGCGGCCCGTACACGGCCGGGGTGTCGACCCACTTCGGGCCGACGAAGCTCGCCAGGGCATCGTGCGGGAAGTCGGCCGGCGTCGCGACGTAGGGGTTCGCGTGGTACGCCGCGGCGATCCTTCCGTAGTACGCGTACGAGTAGACGTCGCGCGAGAACAGGAGCGGCAGGAACAGCAGCGCGACGTGGTAGGCGACCGCGAGCCCGATCACCGTTCGCGCCGAGATCGTCCCGCGGCGGCACTCGCGGAGCACGAGCACGAACGCGCCAGCGGCCGACGACACCGCGACCACGCCGACCGC
>CBRGMI010000341.1:0-2083 GCA_967797495.1 uncultured bacterium | reverse complement strand
AGATCTTGTCCTGGTTCTCGAGGAGACCGCGTCGCCGGTACCCGAACGAATCGAAGGCGCCCGCGTAGATCAGGCTCTCGAGCACCTTCTTGGTCAGGACCGAGGGTTCCACCTTGCGGCAGTAGTCCGCGTAGCCGGTGAACGAACCCTTCGTGCGCCGGGCCTCGATGATCTGCTGCACCGCCCCCGAACCTACGTTGCGTACGGCGGAGAGCCCGTATCGGATCCTGGGCTCGCCGCTCGTCACCGGCGCGAAGTCCTGTTCCGACTCGTTCACGTCGGGGGGCAGGACCTCGAGCCCCATCAGACGGCACGCGTTCAGGTAGAAGGGCTTGCGGTCCTTGTCGTCGCGGACGCTCGTCAGGATCGCCGACATGTACTCGACGGGGTGATGCGCCTTCAGGAACGCCGTCTGGTACGCGATGTACCCGTACGCGCACGCGTGCGACGCGTTGAACCCGTAATCGGCGAACGGCTCCATCAGGTCGAACAGGTCCGTGCCGAGCCGGTCCGGGTACCCGTTGTCGACGCAGCCCTGGATGAACTTCTCGCGGTGCACCATCAGCTTGGCGCGGATCTTCTTGCCCATCGCCTGGCGGAGCATGTCGGCCTCGGCCATCGAGTACCCGGCCATCCGCACCGCGATCTGCATCACCTGCTCCTGGTAGACCATGATCCCGTAGGTGGGAGCGAGGATCTCCTCGAGATCCGAGTGCGGATACGACACCGGCCGGCGCCCGTGCTTTCGTTCGGCGTACTCGACGTGCATCCCGGCGCTGAGCGGCCCCGGGCGGTACAGCGCCACCAGCGCCATCAGGTCCTCGAAGCGGTCGGGTGCGAGCTGCCTGATCAGCGAGCGCATCCCGCCCCCCTCGAGCTGGAAGACCCCGGTGGTGTCGGCGCGGCACAGCATCTCGTACACCGCCGCGTCGTCCAGGGGCACGTGATCGATATCGAGCTCGACGTCCCTGCGCCGCAGGTGCGACAGCGTGTCCTCGATCACCGAGAGCGTCCGCAGGCCCAGGAAGTCCATCTTGAGCAGGCCGAGGTCCTCGACGCCGTGCATGTCGAACTGCGTGACGATCCGTCGCGAGTCGTCGCGGGAATCCTTGGAGAGCTTGAGCGGCAGGTAGGTCACGAGTGGCGCGTCGCCGATCACGACCCCGGCGGCGTGCACGGAGTCCTCCCGCCGGAGCCCCTCGAGCGCCCGTGCCGTGTCGACGATCTCGCGTGCCTCGGGCTCCCGCTCGTACGCGTCGCGGAGCTCGTGGGAGAGCCGCAGCGCCTTCTCGATCGGCTCGTCCCGCCCCATGATCGCTGCCGGGTACATCTTGCAGAGGCGATCGCCGACGCTCGCGGGGAACCCGAGGACGCGCGCGGCGTCGCGGATCCCCTGCTTCCCCTTGATCGTCTGGAACGTGATGATCTGCGCCACGCGGTCCGATCCGTACTTCGAGGCGACGTACCGGATCACCTCGTCGCGCCGGCGCTCGTCGAAGTCCATGTCGATGTCGGGCATCTGGATCCGCCCGGGGTTGAGGAACCGTTCGAAGATCAGGTCGTACCGGAGCGGATCGAGGTCGGTGATCCGCAGCGAGTACGAGACCACCGAGCCGGCCGCCGAGCCGCGTCCCGGTCCGACGCGGATGCCGTTCTCGCGCGCGAACCGGATCAGGTCCCACACGATCAGGAAGTAGCCGGAGAAGCCCATCGACGTGATCACGCCGAGCTCCTGCTCGATGCGTTCGAGGATCGGGGGCGTCAGCGTCCCGTACCGCTCCCGCGCGCCCCGCATCACGAGCTCGTGCAGGTAGGCGTCGCGGTCCTTGCCCTCCGGCGGCTCGAACCGCGGGACGTGGAACCGCTCCTCGGGCGGCGCCGAGCTCCCGTAGACGAGCTCCAGCTCGCACATCTCGGCGATCTGCAGCGTCGCGTCGCAGGCCTCGGGCAGCTCGCGGAAGACCTCGCGCATCTCCTCGGCGCTCTTCAGGTAGAACTCGGCCGAGTCGAACCGCAGCCGGTTCGTGTCCGACTGCAGCTTCTGCTGCTGGATGCAGAGCAGGACGTCGTGGGGCTTCGCGTC
>CBRGMI010000340.1:0-2090 GCA_967797495.1 uncultured bacterium | reverse complement strand
AGCTTCACCCGGACACCCGGCGTGCCGATTGGTGAGTCATGGGTACCGACGCGCTCCGGGTACCGTTCGACGGGCCGGCGGGGACCTCCCTGCTCGTCGTGGACGACGATGCGTTCATCGCCCGCCTGCTCGAGATCGAATGCACGGCCGCCGGCTACGAGGTTCGCACGGCGGGGAGCGGCGATCGCGCGCTCGAGCTCGCTCAGGAGCGATGCCCGGACCTGATCCTGGCCGACGTGATGATGCCGAACATGGACGGCTTCGAACTGACGCGCCGGCTGCGGATGGACGAACGCACCGCGGCCGCCAAGGTGATCCTGCTCACGGCCAGGGGGCTGTCGGCCGATCGGCTGGAGGGGTTCGCGGTCGGCGCCGACGACTACGTGATCAAGCCGTTCGACACGCCCGAGCTCCTCGCGCGCATCGGCGACGTCCTGGCGCGTCCCGGCACCACCACGCAACCTGCCTGAGCCGTCGCGAGCGTCGCGTCCTATCATCGCGAGCGTGAGCGCACGCGAGATCCGAGCACCCCGGGGCACCGAGCTCTCGTGCCGCTCGTGGCCGCAGGAAGCCGCGATGCGGATGCTGATGAACAACCTCGACCCCGACGTCGCCGAGCGTCCCGAGGATCTCGTCGTCTACGGCGGGACGGGGAAGGCCGCCCGGTCGTGGGAGGCGTTCGACGCAATCGTGCGGACGCTCCGAACGCTTCGCGACGACGAGACGATGCTCGTGCAGTCCGGCAAGCCGGTCGGCGTCTTCCGGACGCACGAGATGGCGCCGCGCGTGCTGATCTCGAACTCGATGCTCGTACCGAAGTGGGCGACGTGGGACACGTTCCGGGAGCTCGAGCACGCCGGGCTCACGATGTACGGGCAGATGACGGCGGGCTCGTGGATCTACATCGGGACCCAGGGCATCCTGCAGGGGACGTACGAGACGTTCGCCGAGGCCGCGACGCAGCGGTTCGGCGGGTCGCTCGCGGGGACGGTGACGCTCACCGGCGGGCTCGGCGGGATGGGCGGCGCGCAGCCGCTCGCCGTGACGATGAACGGGGGCGTCGCGCTCTGCGTCGAGATCGACCCGGCGCGCATCGAGCGCCGGATCAAGACGCGCTACCTCGACCGCGAGAGCGACGACCTCGACGAGGCGCTGCGGTGGGTGGACGAGGCGCGTTCGGCCCGGGAAGCGGTCTCGATCGGGGTCGTCGGCAACTGCGCCGAGGTCCTGCCGGAGCTGCTCGCGCGCGGGTTCGCGCCGGACCTGGTGACCGACCAGACGAGCGCGCACGACCCGTTGGGCGGGTACGTGCCGGCGGGGCTGTCGCTCGAGGAGGCCGCTCGGATGCGCGAGGACGATCCCGCCGGGTACGAACGGCGTTCGTTCGACTCGATGGCGCGGCACGTCGAGGCGATGGACGGCTTCCTCGCTGCCGGCGCGGTGGTGTTCGACTACGGGAACAACCTGCGTGCCGGCGCCGAGAACGGCGGGCTCGCGCACGAGCGCGCCTACGCGTACCCGGGGTTCGTGCCGGCGTTCGTCCGGCCGATGTTCTGCGAGGGCAAGGGCCCGTTCCGCTGGGCGGCGCTCTCGGGCGACCCCGAGGACGTCTCGAAGACCGACCGCGCGGTCGCCGAGCTCTTCCCAGAGAACGAGCGGCTGCACCGATGGCTCGAGATGGCCGAGGAGCGGGTCGCGTTCCAGGGCCTGCCCGCGCGGATCTGCTGGCTCGGCTACGGCGAGCGGGCAAGGGCCGGCCTGCGGTTCAACGAGATGGTCGCGAGCGGCGAGCTCTCGGCGCCGATCGTGATCGGCCGCGACCACCTCGACAGCGGAAGCGTCGCGAGCCCGTATCGCGAGACCGAGGCGATGCGGGACGGTTCGGACGCGATCGCGGACTGGCCGATCCTGAACGCGCTCGTGAACACCGCGGCCGGGGCGCACTGGGTGAGCGTGCACCACGGCGGCGGCGTCGGGATCGGCTACTCGATCCACGCGGGGATGGTCGTCGTGGCCGACGGGAGCGAGAACGCGACCGCGCGGCTCGAACGCGTCCTGACGACCGACCCGGGGACCGGCGTGATGCGGCA
>CBRGMI010000339.1:0-2099 GCA_967797495.1 uncultured bacterium | reverse complement strand
TGCGGGCAGTGCGTCCCGTGCCGGGTGGGGACCGTTCGGCAGGAGGAGGCGCTGGCGCGGGTGATCGGAGGACGCGCGAACGGCTCGCTCACCGACGAGCTCGCGCTGATCGGCGAGATCGGGCAGGTGATGCGGGACGCGTCGATCTGCGGTCTCGGGCAACTGGCCGCGAACGCGGTCGACTCGGCGATCCACCGTCTCAAGATCTTCGACGGGGGTGCTGCATGACGGTCGTCCCGCTCGCGCCGCCCACGCGCCTGGTCGAGCTCGAGGTCGACGGCAGGGCCGTCCGCGTGCCCGAGGGCTCCACGATCCTGGACGCGCTCCGAGGCGAGGGTGTCGACACGCCTACGCTCTGCTTCGCCGACAACCTCACGCCGGTGAACGCGTGCCGGGTGTGCGTCGTCGAGCTCGAAGGCTCGCGCGTGCTCGTGCCATCTTGTGCCCGCAAGGCCGAGGCGGGGATGAAGGTCAAGACGGACTCCGAGCGCGTCCGCCACTCGCGCAGGATGGTGCTCGAGTTCCTGAGTTCGAGCGTCGACGTCGGGCTCACCGGTCCCGACGTCGAACGGTGGCAGACCGACTACGGCGCCGATCCCGGCCGCTACGGCGCGCCGGCCGAGCCCGCGGCGGCGGGCGAGCGCGACGCGCGGCACGCCGGCCACCATCACGAGCAGGACGGCACGGCGGCCGAGACCGTCCACCAGCCGGTGAAGGTGGACAACGAGCTCTACGTCCGCGACTACTCCAAGTGCATCCTCTGCTACAAGTGCGTCGAGGCGTGCGGCGTCGACGCGCAGAACACGTTCGCGATCTCGGTGGCGGGGCGTGGGTTCGACGCGCGGATCTCGACCGAGTTCGACGTCGGGCTGCCGGATTCCGCGTGCGTGTACTGCGGGAACTGCATCGGCGTGTGCCCGACCGGCGCGCTGATGTTCACGAGCGAGCACGAGATGCGCGAGGCCGGCACCTGGGACGAGTCGCGGCAGACGGTCACGGAGACGATCTGCCCCTACTGCGGAGTCGGCTGCGATCTCGAGGTCCACGTGCAGGACAACTCGATCGTGAAGGTGACGTCGCCCTCGGACAACGACGTGACGAGCGGCCACCTGTGCATCAAGGGACGTTTCGGGTTCCAGTTCGTCCAGAACCGGGCGCCCGAAGGGCCGATGGGGGATCGGCCTGCCTGAGGTCGCGGGCGTCGTCCTGGCGGGCGGGCGCTCGACGCGGTTCGGCCGCGACAAGCTCGCCGAGCCCTACCGCGGGATGCCGATGCTGCAGCACGCCGTCCTGCGACTGGGCGAGGTGTGTTCGGAGGTCATCGTCGTCCTCGCACCCGACGCCCCCGAGCCCCCGATGCCGATCGGCGCTCCGGCGCGATTCGCGCGCGATCCGAACGAAGGCGAGGGGCCGCTCGCTGGGGTCCACGCGGGGTTGCTCGCCATCCGGGCCGAGCTCGCCCTGGTCACGGGCGGCGACATGCCGGACCTGCAGACCCGGGTCCTGCTCGAGATGCTGCAGGTGGCGGAGGAGGCCGACGTCGAGGCCGTGGCGCTGCAGGACGGCGAGGAGTTCCGGCCGCTGCCGAGCGTCGTCCGAACCGCGAGGGCGGTCGAGGTCGCGCACGCGCTGCTGCACGATGGGCGACGGGCTTTGCGCGATCTCCTCGACGCGCTCCGGACCGCGATCGTCGACGAGGCCACGTGGGTGGCCCTCGACCCCGAGCGCCGAACCCTGCTCGACGTCGACGAGCCTTCCGACCTCGGGGAGTGATCCCGGCGGGCCTACCCCGGCAACGCGTCGAGTTGGGTGCGCACCCGGGCCGCCGACATCGCGTTGCCCTTGCGTTCATGGAGCGCGAGCGCTTCGCGGAGCGCGGCCGCCCGGTCCCTCGGGCGGCCGACGAGCCCATAGACCTCGGCCGCCGCGACCAACGCATCGCCGATCGAGTCGATCGAGTCGGTCCGCTTGGCGATCTGGACCGCCTCCTCTGCGAGCAGTACCGAATCCCGTGCCTCCCCTCGATGGGCGAGGATCCGGGCGAGCGCGCACCGCCAGGCCCGCTGCGAATCCGAGTCGGCTGAGGACGCGAGCTCGCG
>CBRGMI010000338.1:0-2102 GCA_967797495.1 uncultured bacterium | reverse complement strand
GCGCGAGCGCGCCCCTTCGGATCAGCTTCGTCGGAGGCGGGACCGACTTCCCCCATTACTACGAACGTCACGGCGGCGCGGTCCTGTCGGCAACGATCGACCACGCGGCGCACGTCTCGGTCGCCCCACGGGACGATCGGCAGGTGCGGATCCGTTCGCTGGATCTCGGTCATCTCGTCGAGTACCACCTCGAGCACGGTCCCGTGTACGACGGGGTGATGGACCTGCCCAAGGCCGCGATCGAGCGGATGGGGGTGTCGGCGGGGATCGATGTCGATATCGCATCCGACGCACCTCCCGGGAGCGGGCTCGGGGGTTCCTCCGCGTTGGTCACGGCGTGCGTGGGCGCGCTCGCGATGCTGACGGACAGGTCGATGGCGCCCCGCGAGGTCGCCGAGCTCGCCTATGTGATCGAGCGGGAGGACCTCGGCATCGCGGGCGGATGGCAGGATCAGTTCGCGGCGGCCTTCGGCGGCTTCAACCTGCTCGAGTTCGATCAGCGCGGCGTCGCGGTCCGGCCCCTCGCGCTCTCGCCGGAGGCCATCGGAGAGCTCCGGGCGCACCTGTTGCTCTGCTACACCGGCAACGTCCGGACCGACCTCGGGCTGATCGCCACCCAGATCCGCCTGTACGAGGAGGGGCGGGAGGACACGATCGTGGGGATGAAGCAGTTGCAGGCGATGGCGTTCGAGATGCGACGAGAGCTCGAGGAGGGGAACCTCGACCGGCTGGGGCCGATGCTCCGCGAGGCCTTCGAGAGCAAGAAGCTGATGAACCCGCACGTCTCCGAGGGCACGCGGATCGAACGCCTGCTCGCGGTGGCCGCGGACGCCGGTGCCTCGGGCGGCAAGATCTGCGGCGCCGGGGGAGGCGGCTACCTCCTGCTCTCGTGCCGGCCGGACCGCCAGCCCGCGGTCCGGAGCGCGCTCGAGGCGCTCGGCGGCCAGTTCACGGAGTTCGCGTTCCGCGCCCGCGGGGTCGAGGCGCACGACGGCGGTCGCGTGTGGAGACCCTCGTGAGCCGCCGCTTCGTCCTGCTCGATCGCGACGGCACGATCAACGAGGAGATCGGGTACGTGCTCCGGCCCGACGAGCTTCGACTGATCCCCGGTGCGGGAGTGGCCCTTCGCGAGCTCCGGGGACTCGGGCTCGGCCTCGTCGTCCTGACGAACCAGTCCCCCATCGGCCGCGGGATGCTCACCGTCGCCGACCTTCACGAGATCCACGCGCGCCTGACGGACCTGCTCGCCGCCGAAGGCGTGACGCTGGACGGCATCGAGTTCTGTCCGCACGGGCCGAACGAGGGCTGCGCCTGCCGGAAGCCCGGGACGCTGATGGTCGAGCGCGCTGCCGTCGCCCTGGGGTTCGACCCCGCCGAGGCCTGGCTCGTGGGCGATCACGGATCCGACCTGCGTCTGGGTCGTGCGGTGGGCGCCCGAACCATCCTCGTGCGCACCGGCCACGGGGGCGATGAGCTCGAGCGGGGGGCCGGCGGGGACGCCGACCACGTCGTCGCCGACCTGCGTGAGGCGGCGGCCATCATCCGGGACGACCTGTTGACGAGCGTGGGGCCGTGAGCCTCGATCGGGTGCGCGAGTACCTGCTCGAGACCTCGCGCACGGCCGCCCGGACCGCCGACGAGTGTGGGACGCAGATCCTCGGGGCGACGGCCGTGATCGTCGAGTCGCTCCGGGACGGAGGGAAGATCCTGTTGTGCGGCAACGGCGGCAGTGCCGGCGACGCCCAGCATCTGGCGACGGAGTTCGTCAGCACGCTCACGGTCGAGCGACGGCGCGATGCCATCGCGGCGATCGCGCTCACGACGGATACCTCGCTCCTGACGGCGGTTGCGAATGACTTCGGCTTCGACGGCGTGTTCGAACGGCAGGTGGAGGCCCTCGGTCGCGAGGGCGACGTGCTCCTCGGGATCTCGACGAGCGGGAACTCGGAGAACGTCGTGCGGGCGTTGGCGACGGCGAAGGCGGCCGGCATCCGGACGATCGCGCTGACGGGCGGGTCGAGCGGCAAGGTCGGGGCGATCGCCGACATCGAGATCAACGTGCCGAGCACGCAGACCTCCCACATCCAGGAGGCGCACATCGC
>CBRGMI010000337.1:0-2134 GCA_967797495.1 uncultured bacterium | reverse complement strand
AGCAGCGCCACGCCGCCGTGCGACGACAGCCACTTGTAGCCGCTCGTCACCAGCGCGTCCGCGCTCCATCCGATCGTGTCGACGACCCCCGCACCGGCGAGCTGCGTCGCGTCCACGACGACGCGGGCGCCGACCTCGTGCGCCCGCTCTGCCACCCGCGCGGCGTCGACTCGCGTCCCCGTCGCGTACTGGACCACGCTGAAGGCCACGACCACGGTCGTCGGGTCGATCGCTTCGACGAGATCCTGTGTCAGGTCTCGGTCCGCGCGGTCGGCGACGAACCGCAGCGAGATCCGGTGTCGCTCGGCGGCCGCGAGCCACGGGTACGTCACGCTCGGGAAGTCCGACCCGACGAGCACGACGGTCCCGTGCTCGGGCTCGAGGAGCGAGGTCACCTGACTCAGTCCCTCGCTCGCGCCCGAGACGACTGCCACCGCATCGGATGAGGTTCCGAGCACCTCGGCGCCGGCCGAGCGGACGCTCTGCAGGATCGCCGCCTCCTGGTCGTCGCTGAGGTAGAGGTTCCCGAACTGCGCCGTCTCCCTCAGGAAGCTCTCCATCGCATCGATCGACGGTGTGGGGATCAGCCCCAGGGACGCCTGGTTGAGGTAGGTGCAGCGCTCGAGAGCGGCGTACCTATCGCGCGGTACGAGCGAGGGGATCGAGGACATCTGAGCCTCCAGGAAGGAACCGGCCCACCAGATGATGGATCATCGTCGCGACGCTTGTCGGGCTTCGTTTGGGCTCTGTCATGCAGAGTGGTATGCTCTACGCATGTCAGAGCAGATCGCGGTACGCATCCCCGACGCCCTTGCAGAATCCCTCGATGATCTCGTCTCCGAGGGAAGGTTCGAGACCAAGGCGGAGGCCATCCGGGCGGCGCTCCAAACGCTCGTCGATCAGGAACGACGCCGGAAGGTGGGGGAGCTCATCGCGGACGGGTACCGGCGGATACCGCAGGACGAGGACGAGCTCAAAGCGGCGCGCCGCGCCGCGATCCGGTCGATCGAACAGGAGCCGTGGTGATGCAGCCGGCTCGAGGCGAGGTGTGGTGGGGCGAGGCACCGGACGAGAAGGGCCGGCCGTACCTGGTCCTGACGCGCGATGAGGCGATCCCCGTCCTGCGGGCGATCCTGGTCGCGCCGATCACTCGAACGGTTCGGGGCATCCCGACGGAGGTCCCGCTCGGCTCGGAGGAGGGCTTGCCGTCGGAAGCCGTCGCGACGCTCGACAACGTGTTCACCTTCCCGAAGGCGATGCTCGTCCGGCGGATGGGTGCTCTCGCACAGAGCCGCCGGGGAGAACCGTGCGAGGCGCTCCGCGCCGCCGTCGACTGCTGAGTCGGAGTCGAGTTGGTGCTTGAGCCGGTAGTTTCGGTCGGGATGCGCACGATCGGGCTCCTCGGTGTGCCGACGAACTCGGCCGGCACGATCGACGGAGTCGCACGGGGCCCACTCGTGTTGCGGGAAGAGGGTCTGGTCGAAGCCCTCCATCGGCACGCGAAGGTACACGACTACGGGAACGTCACGTTGCCCGACCCGTCATCGACGCGTGCATCGCGGTCCCATGTCATCGATCCGGACGGTCTCGATGCGCTCGTCGCCCGTGTTCGAGAGGCGGTCGCGCCGATCCTCGACAACGGGCACTTCCCGCTGGTCATCGGTGGCGATTGCCCCCTGCTGCTCGGGTGCCTCGCCGCCTCCAGGGCACGGGACCGAGTCGGTCTCCTGTTCGTGGACGGACACGAGGATGCCTACCTCCCCATGCAGTCCTCGACCGGCGAGGCGGCCGACATGGAGCTTGCGTTCGCGCTGGGGCTGGTGGACGCCTCGTGGTCCCCGGAGCTCGCCACCCTGCTTCCCCTCGTCGCGCCGGCCGACGTTCAGATCCTCGGCGCACGTGACGCTGAGTTGCTTCGCGCCGAGGGTCTCGCGTCTCTGCGTGACCGCGTGGCGCTCGTCGACGGTGAGCGACTCGCGACCGATCCCGCCGGATCCGCGGCGGCGGCCTGCGCGTCGCTTCCCGATCCGTGGTGGTTCCATCTCGACCTCGACGTGCTGTCGACGGAGGCGCTTCCCGCGATCGACTATCCGCAGCCCGGGGGCCTCGGCTGGGACGGGCTCGCGGCTGTCGC
>CBRGMI010000336.1:0-2143 GCA_967797495.1 uncultured bacterium | reverse complement strand
GACTTCCTGATCGAGGAGCCGACGGCTGCTCGTGCGCTGCTCCGGGCGCTCGCCCGGCAGGTGCTGTCGCAGGAGGCGTTCGTCGAGGATCTGCTGTACCTGGACCTGAAGGGGCGGGTCGCCAAGCGCCTCCTGCAGCTCGTCTCGCCATCGCTGGACGAGCTCCCCTCCGACGGCGCCGTCCTGCCGTCGATCGTGACGCACGCCGACCTGGCGAGCCTGTGCGGCGGGAGCCGGGAGAACGTCACGAGGATCCTGTCCGACTTCCAACGCCGGGGCATCGTCGAGCGCGACGGCAAGCGGTTCGTGCTGGTGAAGATCTCGGGGCTCGCCAAGCTCGCCGGCCTGTGAACAGATGACCTACCGCACCTTCCGCCGCCGGATGAGCGAGGCGACCGCTGCCCACGACTGGCTCGAGGGGCTCGCCTTCGTGCTGGGCCTGGCGTTCCTCGCCCTCGCCATCCTGTGCGTGTGGGGGATCGTCACCGCGATCGCGAACATCGGCGATGCGGAGGCGCCCCCCGGCGAGCCCGTCACGGTCGGGTTCCTCGAGGTGACCCGGGGCTTCGCGCTCGTGCTGTTCGCGCTGCTCGGCTTCATCGCGTTCGGCGTCGGGTGGTTCCTCGCGGGTGACTCCGTGAAGAAATGGTTCGGGCGCATCAAGGCGCGAAGCTGAGGTCGGCTCAGCCTCCGATCGCGGACATCGAACGCTCCGGCTGCTCGAAGTCCGGGAGGTTGATCCGGTGCCCGGACCACTTCCGCCACACGGTGCGACGGATCAGGTCCACCAGCTCGTCGTCGGTGGCGCCCTCGCGGAGCGGACCGCGCAGATCCGTCTCCTCCAGCGAGAACAGGCAGGCCCGCACCTGCCCCTCGGCCGTGATCCGCAGGCGGTTGCAGGTCTCGCAGAACGGTTCGGTGACGCTGCCGATCACCCCGACGCCCCCCGGCGCGCCGTCGGCGAAGCGGTAGCTGGTCGCGGGTTCGGCGTCGGTTCCCTCGGGGACGAGCGGATACACGGCGTCGACCGCCTCGACGATCCTGGCCGACGAGAAGACCTTCGCGCGCTCCCACGCGTGCTCAGCGTCGAGCGGCATGTACTCGATGAACCGCACCACGTGGCCCCGCTCCCGTGACCAGCGCGCCAGGTCGACGACCTCGTCGTCGTTGGTCCCCGCGATCACGACGCAGTTGATCTTGATCGGGACCAGACCCGCCTCCTCGGCGGCCGCGATGCCCGCGAGCACCCGGTCGAGCGCGTCGCGACGGGTCATCTGCTCGAACCGGTGCCGCAGCAACGAGTCGAGCGAGACCGTCACGCGGTCCAGCCCCGCCTCGAAAAGCGGCCCGGCGAGCCGCGCCAGCAGCACGCCGTTCGTCGTCATCGACAGGTCGATCTCGGGCGCGGAGGTTCGGAACATCCGGATCAGCTTGGGGAGGTCGGCCCGCACGGTGGGCTCGCCGCCGGTCACCTTGACCGAGCGGATCCCCAGCCGGTGGACGAACAGTCCGAGGAGCCTCGTGAGCTCCTCGAAGGTCAGGATCTCGTGCTTGGGGAGCCAGACCAGTCCCTCGGCCGGCATGCAGTAGGTGCACCGGAAGTTGCAGCGATCCGTCACCGAGACCCGGAGGTCGTCGGCGACGCGGCCGAACGTGTCGACCAGCGGGCCCTCCGCCGGGGGGAGGGACGACGGCGGCTGCCAGGCATCCATGCGAGCTCCCAGCCTACTCCCTCGGGGTGGTTCGGCCCTCGGGTGGCTCGGGCGGCAGGAGCCCCTCCACGGCCGCGAGCGCCGACGCCAGGGCCTCGCTCCGCGACGCTCCTGCGGCCATCTTCCGTCTGGTCGCCGCGCCGAGGAGGAACGCGGCGAGCGGCGTGATCTTGCGTTCCACGCGATGCGCGACGTCCCGGGCGGAGCCCAGCAGCCGGGTGGCCTCGGCGTCGGTCAGTGGGTCCTCATCGAGCGCCGCGGCGAGTCGGTCGATCCACGCCTCCATCGGTGCTCCCTTCTGTCCGGGCAACCGTAGTACGGACGAGCGCGGGCGCGTCTGGCAGGATGGGTGCGTGAGCGGCATCCGCGCCGCGGTCGTGACCGTCTCCGACGGCGTCTCCCAGGGAACGCGAGCCGACGGCTCGGGCGAC
>CBRGMI010000335.1:0-2149 GCA_967797495.1 uncultured bacterium | reverse complement strand
TTCGCCATCGCCTCGACGATGTCGCGGAGCGCGAACGCGCTGCCCTCCAGGATCGCGCGCGTCATGTGCGCGCGCGAGTGCGCGAGCGTGAGCCCGTAGAACACGCCGCGCGCGGCCCCGTTCCACTCGGGGGCCATCGCCCCCTGCATGCAGGGCAGGAACACCAGTCCCTCGGCGCCGGGGGGGATGCGCTCCGCCTCCTTCGACAGGAGGTCGTAGGCGTCGCCCAGCCCCTCGGCCTCGGCCCCCCGCTCGATCGGCGCGAACTGGTCGCGCCACCACCGCAGGTTGCCGCCCGAGACGAACCCGGGGTTCTCGAGCAACCACGCGTCGGGGTCGGCGTGCGGGTGGCACTCGACCAGCATCGTCGGGTCCTCGCGCGGTTCGCTCGAGGCCGCGCACACCGGCTCGGCCGTCCCGACGACGTCGCACACCTCGCCCGGTTCGTACACGCCGGCCCCGAGCGTCGCCGCCATCTCGTCCCCGCACCCGACCGCGACGATCGTCGACGCGTCCAGACCCGTCGCCTCCGCGAACGCCGTGGTGATCGTCGAGATCGGCTCCGTCGCGGCCACAACCTCCGGGAGCATCGACTCGGGCACGTCGACGGCCGCGAGCACCTCGGCCGACCACGCGCGCGTGCGAGGGTCCAGGAGCGCGAACGAGGATGCGTTCGAGTAGTCGACGGCGACGGGGCCCGCGATCTCGCGCAGCGCGTACGTCCCGGGCGACATCAGCGTGGCAGCGTTCGCCCACACCTCGGGCTCCTCGTCGCGGACCCAGAGGGCCTTGAAGATCGCGTGCGAGGAATCCAGGTTCGCCCCGACGTGGCCGTAGAACGTCTCGGGCGGCATCCGCTCCCCCACCGCGGCTGCCTGCACCTCGGCGCGACGATCCATCCAGATCATGGCGGGTCGAAGAGGGCGAGCCTCCGCGTCGCACACCACCATCCCATCCAGCTGCGACCCGAACGACAGACCTTTGACCGCCGAAGGGCCCTCGGGCACCTCGTCGAGCAGCTCCCGGACGCCGGTCACGATCGCGGCCGGCCACGCGTCAGGGTCCTGCTCTGCCGCGCCGGGGAATGGGAATGAAAGGTCGTAGGCCTGGTACGAGGACGCGACCAGCGTCCCGTCCGCCGAGTAGAGCGCGCAGTTCGTCCCCTGCGAACCGACGTCGCAGCCGATCACGTACGGACCCGTCACGGCAGGATGACCGTCTTCAGGCCCGAGCCGGAGCGGATCGTCTCGAACGCCTGCGCGATCTCCTCCAAGGGGAAGCGGTGCGTGACCACTCGAGCCAGGTCCTCCTGCCGCCGGTCCAGGTAGTCCATCGTGATCCGGTACTGGCGGTGGGTCGCCCCGTACGCGCCGAGGATCGCGAGCTCCTTGTAGTGGAGCTCGTTCATGTCGAGCGGGCTCACCGGGTCGTGCTTGGGCAGTCCCGCGAAATAGACGATCCTCGCCCGCTTGGCGGCCATCTCGAGCGCCGCCTGCTGCGCCTGCTTGGAGGGCGCCGCCACGCTCACGCGGTCGGCGCCCGCCCCACCGGTCTTCGCGAGCACCTCGCCCACCCCGTTGTCCTCGCCCGCGACGAACGCGTCGTCGACGAGCGACCCGACGACGCCCATCGCGAGGTCGAGCCGGTCCTGCTGCACGTCGGTCAGATAGATGCGGCTCGCGCCCCGGTCCCGGCACATCACCGCCTGCCAGCAGCCGATCGGCCCGGTGCCGAGGATCACCACGATGTCGCCCAGGCGGACGTCGAGCATCTCGACGCCGTTCAGCGCACAGGCGAACGGATCCGCGACCGTCGCGAGATCGGAGGGGAGATCGTCGGGAAGGGGGATGAGGTTCTTCGTCGCGATCGGCGGCACGCTTGCCCACTCGGCGTAGGCGCCGGGGAAGGGGTCGTAGCCATAGAGGAGGTGGCGCTCGCAGAGGTTCTGGAACCCGTCCATGCACCAGCGGCACTCACCGCAGGTGAGGATCGAGCCGAGGAACACGCGGTCCCCCTTCGCGACGCCGGGCGGGAGCACGGCCTCGGGGCCGACCTCCTGGAGCACGCCGACCGGCTCGTGGCCGAGCACCCACGGCGCCGGCGCGCGCGGGTCGCCGTTGAAGAACGTCCTCGCGTCCGTCCCGCAGAT
>CBRGMI010000334.1:0-2152 GCA_967797495.1 uncultured bacterium | reverse complement strand
GTCGGTGTCAAGGCGATCGTGGCCGGCGGCTACGTGAAGATCGCCGGGATGAACCCGTACGAGACGATCGCGCCGGAGGACTACCCGAGGACGTTCGGGGCCAAGCCGATCTGGCAGCGGTCGCTCGTGATCCTCGCGGGGCCGGCGACGCACTTCGTCCTGGCGTTCCTGTGCTTCGCGCTGTGGCTGGGGCTCGTCGGCCAACCGATCGCGAGAGGCGTCGTGATCTCCGCGGTCAAGCCGACCCTGCACGGCGTCGAGTCGCCGGCCGCGGCGGCCGGACTCCGGTCCGGCGACGCGGTGGTCGTCGTGGACGACCTGACCGATCCGTCCGCCGACGAGCTGGTGGCGTACACCACCGCGCACGCCGGCGAGCCCGTGACGTTCACGATCCGGCGAGACGGCGAGACCTTCCAGGCCGTGATGGTGCCGGCGCTCTCGCAGGTCGGCGGCGAGATGATCGGCCGCGTCGGCGTGGGCGTCCAACCACGAACCATCGTCCGCGACACCCAGGGCATGGTCGGGTCGGTCACGGGTGCCGTCGATCTCGTGGGAGACAACCTGGTCGGAACGGCTCGGGGGGTTGCACGGATCTTCGGTCCGGAAGGGATCGGGCGTCTCGCGACGCTGGTGTTCACCGACGCCCCCCGACGGGACGAAGACCCCGCCAGCGTGGTCGGGATCGGCCGGGTGGCCGGGAGCCTCGCGTCCGAGGACCAGTTCGGCGACCTGCTGTTCCTGTTCGGCATCGTGAACGTGTTCGTGGGTTTGCTGAACCTGCTCCCGCTGCCGCCATTCGACGGCGGGCACCTCGCGGTCCTCGCGATCGAGAAGATCCGGCGTCGCCCGGTCGACATGCGGAAGGTCATCCCCGTCTCGGCCGCGGTCGCGGCGTTCTTCATCGCCTTCACGGTCGCCGTGGTCTACGTGGACCTCGTGAAGCCGCCCAGCGTCTAGGCGGTTCCTCCGCGCCGGACGTTCGTGCTACGCGATCGGTAGCACGCGGTCGGCGCCACGATTTCTCAACACTCCCCCCGAGGGCCCTTCAGGCCCGGCCGCTACGATGGGCCGGTGGCCGAGCAGACCGTCCTGGTGGTGGACGACGAGACCGCGATCGCCGAAGCCGTCCGCGCCCGGCTCTCGAGCGAGGGGTTCCGGGTGCTGGTCGCGGCCGACGGCCCGCAGGCGCTGGAGCTGGCGAGCGCCGAGGAACCCGACCTGGTGGTGCTCGACCTGATGCTCCCCGGGATGGACGGTCTCGAGGTGTGCAGGAGGCTCCAGGCCGGGCGCTGGGTGCCCGTCCTGATGCTGACGGCGCGGACCGAAGAGGCCGACAAGGTGGCTGGGTTCGCGGTGGGCGCGGACGACTACCTCACGAAGCCGTTCAGCCTGCGAGAGCTGACGGTCCGGGTCAGGGCGATCCTGCGACGAGTCGAACGCATCACCTCGCCGCCCGCGACCGAGCCGATCGACCACGGCGGGCTCTCGGTCGACCCCGCCAAACGCAAGGTGAGCGTGGACGGGGAGGAGGTGCAGCTCACCCCGCTCGAGTTCGAGATCCTGCTCGCGCTCGCCCGCGAGCCCGGCGTCGTCCTCAGCCGCGAGCAGCTGATGGATCGCGTCTGGGGCTACCGCGACTACGCGGGTGGACGGGTCGTCGATTCGCACGTGGCGCGCATCCGCCGGAAGCTGGGCGAGGATGGCGCCGAGCCGAGGTTCGTCCGGACGGTTCACGGCGTCGGCTACGCGTTCGGGGACGAGTGAACAGGCCGTGACGCTCCTGCAGCGGCTGCCGACGATCCGGTCGAAGCTCGGATCGGTCATCGTGTTCGCCGTCGGGATGACCCTCCTGCTCGTCTATCTGATCCTCGGCGTGGGGTTCGAGGTCTTCACGATCGGCGCGCATTGGTGGGAGCTCCTGCTCGCCGGCGTCCTCGGGGCCGGCATCGCGCTCGTGATCGCCCGATGGGTCGCACGAGGGATGACGCAGCCGCTCCGCGACATGGCGCGAGCGGCCCGTCGGATGGAGACCGGCGACTACTCGCAGCGGATCCACACGGACTCGCGCGACGAGGTCGGCAGGCTCGCCGAGGCGTTCAACCGGATGAGCACCGAACTCGAGGGGCTCGAGCTCCTGCGGCGCGAGCTCGTG
>CBRGMI010000333.1:0-2155 GCA_967797495.1 uncultured bacterium | reverse complement strand
GGAGCGTCCTGGCCGAGCACTGGAGAGGCGATCCCGCGACCCTGGACAGGATCGTCGGTTCACGGCACACGTCGCCTAGAACCCCACGTTCTGCGGGAGCGTGACCACGATGATCGTGCCGACCACGAGCATCACGGCGCCGAGGATCAACAGGAACAGCTGAGCACGGAGCGAGTCGAAGGTGCCGGCGAGGCCGGAGAAGAACAGGACCGACGCGAACAGCACCGCGGCCAGGACGAAGTCGTCGCTCACCTGGTTCGACTCGTTCCCGTCCGCGAACAAGCGAGCGGCCTTCACCTCGAGCTGCTTCGCCTTCTCCTCGGCGGCCAGGCGGTACTCGGGGAGCTCGAACGGCGTGCCGTCGGGGATCGTCTCCGGAGGTGCCGTCGCGAGCCACGCGTCGAACGCCGGGAGGAACTCTGCGCGCATCCGGGCGTGGATGTCGTTCGCGAGATCAGGGTCGCCCGACTGCGCGGCGTCCATCCAGTTCAGGAACGTGTCGACGTCGATCAGGACCTGGCGGTTCGCCTCGGTCGACGAGCGAACCGATTCGGTGCGGGTGGCGGACGCCTCCGTGTAGCTCTCGGCCTGGTCACCACTCCAGCGGGTGGCCTGGTACGCGCTCCACGCCGTGACGACGGTCGCGATCGACAGCATGATCGCGGCGATCAGCTCGACGCGTCGGTCGCGCCGGACCGTCTCCTCGGCGGCCTCGCTCACGTCACATCTCGCGACGGCCCTCGAGAGCCTGCGACAGGGTCACCTCGTCGGCGTACTCGAGATCCCCACCGACCGGCAGCCCGCTCGCGAGCCGCGTCACCCGGACCCCGAACGGCTTCAGCATCGCCGCGACGTACATCGCGGTGGCGTTGCCCTCCAGGTTCGGGTTGGTCGCGAGGATCACCTCGGTCACGCCGTCGCGCTCGACGCGGTCGAGCAGCTCCTGCACGCGGAGATCCTCGGGGCCGATGCCGTCGAGCGGGCTGATCGCGCCGCCGAGCACGTGGTATCGCCCCTTGATCACGCCCGCCTTCTCGATCGTCGATACGTCCTTGGGCTCCTCGACGACGCAGAGCGTCGTGCGGTCGCGCCCCTCGTCGCGGCAGATGCGGCAGAGCTCGCCCTCGGCGACGTTGCCGCACTCCTTGCAGAAGAAGATGCGCTCCTTCGCCTGGACGATCGACTCGGCGAGCCGCTTGGCGTCGTCGGGCGGCGCCTTCACCAGGTGGAACGCGAGCCGCTGCGCCGACTTGGGGCCGATGCCCGGGAGGCGCGAGAGCTCGTCGATCAGGTCCTGGATCGGGCCCTCGTACACCTAGGAGCCGTCCTCGGTCGCGGGCGTGGCGCCGAGCTCGGCCGCGAGCCGCGCGAGCGCCTCCTCCTCCGACAACGGCTCGTCCTCGATCGGCTCGGCCGGACCGGCCACGGGCTCGCGGATCACGCAGCTGATCGCTGGCGCGATGCCGAACAGATCCTGCAGCGCCTGCCGGAGCTCGCCCTCGCGCTCGATCACCTTCTGGACGCCGTACGGGCGCTCGGGGGGGAAGACCAGCTCGAGCGTCGTCCCGTCGAACGCCGCCGGCGTCGCGATCTCGAGGAACGAGGGGAGCACCGCCTTGCCCGAGCTCCGCAGGTGCGAGATCACCCTCGGCCAGTTGCTCCGCAGCATCGACACGTCCACCGCCGACGTCCCGGCTCCCAGCACGGGTGCCTTTGGCGCCTCGACGTCCGTACCGGGCGGGACCGGACCGGACGCGGCCTCTTCGGCGCTGCTCGCTTCGGTTCTCTTCGTGGGTCGCCTGCCTCTCGTTTCGACCACGGGGGGCGCCGGGCCGGCCGCTTCCCCGGTTCCGGGCCCACCCGGCCTCACTGTGGTTGCGCTCGTGTCGGATGGCGCCGGCGGCGCAGGGGTTGCGGTCGCGGGCGACTGGGAGCCGCCACCACCAGTGATGCCCGCCACGCGTTCGAGGCGTTCGAGGCGGGAGACGAGCGCCTCGGGGGCGGCGTCGGTCTCGGGGATCGTGGCGCGGATCAGGGCGAGCTCGAGGGAGAGGCGCGGGGACGTGGTCCAGCGCATGTCGGTCTGCGCGGCGATCAGGAGCGCGATCACGCGGCCGAGCTCGGCCGCCGAGTACTTCGCGGCCTGCGCGGTCAG
>CBRGMI010000332.1:0-2164 GCA_967797495.1 uncultured bacterium | reverse complement strand
TACATAGGATGCACGCATGGCAACCGCGGCGCCCCAACTGCAGACCTTCTACGACGGGTGGGGGAACTACCACCGCCTGCTCGTGGCCGCGATCCGAGATCTGACCGCCGAACAGCTCCGCCTGCGCCCCGCGCCCGGGCTCTGGGCCGTCTGGCAGCTGGCCGGCCACATGGCGGGAGCTCGGGCCTCTTGGTTCCACGACGTCCTGGGTGAGGGCGACCCTGCGTTCCGCGACCTGTTCCGCGTCACGAGCACGACCGTCCCCGGTCTGGCGATCGAGGACGCGGGATGGGAGGACGACGAGGATCACCCGCGCGGGCCGGCCGAGATCGTCGAGGGCCTCGAACGCTCGTGGGCCATGATGGACGACTGTCTCCAGCGGTGGACGCCGAACGATCTGGCCGTCGAGTTCTCCCGCCGGCGACGTACAGGGACCCAGACGTTCACCCGGCAGTGGGTCGTCTGGCACCTGGTCGAGCACGACCTCCACCACGGTGGCGAGATCTCACTGATCCTCGGCAGCCACGGCCTCACCGGGCTCGACCTCTGACCGAGGCCGCCGCGCGAACGTCATACTCCCCCCATGGCGCAGACGGGTTCGGACCGGGACCTGATGGCCGAGGAGGAGCAACTGTGGAACGAGCTCCACGGGCTCATCGACACGCTGCCCCGAGACAAGGTGGAGGAGCCCGGGTACTTCGCCGAGGGGTGGACGGCGAAGGATCTCGTCGCCCACATCGGGAGCTGGCTCGCCGAGGCGGGCGCTGTGCTGGAGCAGATCAGGTTCGGGACCTACCGTCCGGAGGAGATCGACATCGACGCGATGAACGCGACCTTCTTCGACTCGTTGCACGACACCGCGTATCCGGACGTTCGCGCGCAGGCGATCACCGCCCGGAACCGCATGTTGCGCGCGTGGGGCTCGCTCCCCGAGCACTCACCCGAGGCCGACCGGTGGATCGACAAGGCCGGCCCCGAGCACTACGCGGAGCACCTCCCGCGCCTGCGGGAGTGGGTGCAACAGCTCGGGCCCTAGGGGGTCTTTCTCGTAGCGCAGCAAACACCTCAGTGCGAGGTGCGCGCCCCCAAGAAGGAGCGGTCGCCGATCCACAGACCCGGCGGCGCGGCCAGCAGCACGGCGATCGCGTCCAACCGCGGCGCGTACTTCGCCCGCTTCTGCGTGAATCGTTCGTAGGCCTCGTCGATGGGGCGTACCACGAAGCCGTCCTCCTTCATGTCGTCCAGGACATCCTCGAACTCGTCTCGCTGAATCACTGCTTCCCGCTCCGTGAGCTGCAGGTAGTAGAAGAGGTCCTCCACCGCGTGGACGCCCGTCCCGTAGAGGAGCTTCGCGCGCTCGTCCGGCTCGTCGTCCACGGAGGTGATGATGAGCGTCGCCGCGTCGAGCACGGAGCCGAGCGACGTGATCCACGAGGTGTTGTCGTGCGGCGACCGGAACACGGTGAGGATGGGATAGGACATGTGGGTCTCGAGCACGTCGGACACCCATCGCTCCCACTCCGCGAAGAGCTCCGGCAGCGAGGATGCGACGCCGGCGCTTCCCATCCGGTGGAGGAGCTCGGGACCGGAGGGAGGGGACCCGGCCCGCGCGTCGAGCAGCAGCACGCCGACCTCTCGGCGGTTGAACGCCTGATACAGCACCGGCAGATACGCGATCACCACGGCGAACAGCCCGAGGCCGGTCGCCCCCGCCGCGACCACGACGGCTCGCGTCGATCCGGTGACGTCGCCGCCGACCCCGAGCGTGAACAACGACGATCCCGCGACGTACAAGGCGTCCAGGAACGAGTCACCGCCCCGTTCGATCCCGTCCACGAACGCGGGGCTCCACAGGATCAGGGCGTAGCCCAGCAGCGCGAGGGATACCCAAGCGACCAGCAGCAGGAAGAAGAAGAAAGGCGCCGCCCCGGCCAGGACCCGCTCGCGGGCCTGGATCGTCTTGCGCCGCACGCCGATCCATCTCCACGGACGCCACAGCGGCCGGAACAGGATCCGGCTCAGGCGGGACCGGCCGCGCGCCGCGCGCGGCATCACGAGGGTCCGGAACACGTCGAGCAACGTCCACAGGAGGATCACGATGCCCGCCGGGAGCGCGATCCACTGCATCGCCGCAGCCTACCGTGGCACGGCGGGGCGTTTCCGG
>CBRGMI010000331.1:0-2165 GCA_967797495.1 uncultured bacterium | reverse complement strand
TTCGGGAACCGCACACGGGGCATCCCGCCCGCCATCCGCCAGTCCTCGATCGGCCAGCGGCGGCGTTTGGCGACCCGCAGCAGCGCCGCGTCCGGCGAGACCACCACCGGGTTGCCCACCGCCCGCAGCAGCGCGAGGTCCGAGTGCGAGTCGGCGTACGCGTACGAGGACCGAAGGTCGGCGCCCTCGAGCTCGGCGTACCGGCGGAGCCATGCCCCGCGCGCCTCGCCCACCAGGGGCGGTTCGGCCAGGTAGCCCGTGTACGCGCCGTCGCGCACCTCGAGCCGCGCCGCGATCACCTCGTCGAACAGCGGCGCGAGCGGCTGCACGAACGGCTCGGCCGCCGCCGTGATCATCATCGTGCGATGCCCGGCCGCGCGGTGGTCCCGGATCCGTCGGACCGCCGCCGCCGAGACCTTCTGGAGCATGAACTCGGACACGATCTCCTCGACGAGACGCTCGATGCCCTCGACCGTCGCGCCCTCGTAGCGACGGAAGAACGTCCGCAGGAACTCGCCGCGGTCGCGCCGGTCGGCCATCAGGTAGGACGGGATCCGCGAGAACACGCTCGCGAGCTCGTCGGGCCACTGGTCCCACGGCAGGTCGGCCATCCGCGACCAGACGTAGGACTCGACGACGTTCGAGGGCAGGATCGTCCCCTCCATGTCGAAGAGCGCGAGCACCAGCTGTTCGCGCTCGCGGATCCGGACCTGCGGCTTCACGCGCTTGCCCGAGAGCGCTCGGAGCCCCGACGTGACGGCGGGGCAATGCACGTCCTGGAGGTAGTACCGCCAGTCGATCGCCGCGGCGTCGAACGGGAACAACTTGCGGTCGGCTGCCGTCAACCCACCCCACAGCTCGACCGTCCGGTCGTCGGTGTAGATCACCTCGGCCTCGGTGTACGCCCCGTACAGGTCCGAGTAGCGGCGCACGAAGTCCACGCGCCCCTTGTCGCGGTCCACGCGCGTGACGAGGTCGCGCATGCGCTTGGACTTGGGCAGGTGGGTGACGACCTTGTCGGCCACGTCGACGGCGCGTTCGGCGGTCCGCAGGAGGCGTTCGACGCGGAGGTTGCCGGGGAACGTCCACTCGGGGACCTTGACGGTGCCGCGGCCCTGCTGCGGAAGCGGATCGCGCTCGAAGTACTCCTTCACGTACTCGTACAGACCCTTGTACTGCAAGGGATTCCTTGACCCCGACGAGACGTGGTAGTAGGCGGGCGACGCGGGCTCGGGCGGGTTCGCGGCGGCGGCCAGCATCGCGTTCACGACGAAGTCGGCCGGGATGATGTCGATGATGCCCTCGGGGATGCCGGGGAAGTCCGGGATCGTGCCGCGTCCGTAGGCGAGGATGATCGGCTCGGCCATCTTGAAGCCCTCGATCCAGCCGGGGAACGGGTGCTCGTAGCTCGACTCGATGATCGAGGGGCGCACGATCGACAGCGGGACGCCGTGCGATGCCGCGAGCTCCTCGACCGCGCGCTCGCCCATCGCCTTGGTGAACGTGTAGTTGTCCGGCCAGCCGAGCGTCTGCGCCCTGGCGCGGCCGTACTGGACGAGCCGCTTGGTCACCCACGTCTTGCGGCGCTCCTCCGCGTCGTCGGCGACCGACTGCGGGCCCGCGCGCCCGTGCTCGGAGCGGGCCCTGCGCAGGAACGCGTCGAGGATCTCGGGCTTGCGGCTCGCGGCCTCGACGTCGGCCCGCGCGCGGATCGCGAGGTCGGACTCGGCCCGCCAGTCGACGCGGTGGTCGAGCGTGGCCTCGGGGATCACGCCCTTGCGCACGCCGGCGACGTACGCGGTCGAGACGTGGAGCAGGTGCGGCGCGGGGTTGTTCGCGAGCGCCGCCTCGTAGAGCCGGACGGCGCCGACCAGGTTGGTGAGGAACCCCTCGTCGATCGGCGGGTCGAACGCCACCGTCGCCGCGCAGTGGATCACGACGTCCAGGCCGCCGGGGATCTCGAGCTCGGCCGCCGAGAAGTCGCCGTCCACCACGTCCACGCGTTCGCCCAGCATCTCTGCGATCCCCTCGCCGCCGACCCGGGCGCGCAGGGCGTTGAACGTGGCCCGTCCCATCAGCGACTCGACGCGCTGGCGCCCGGTCGAGCCGAGCTGCGGCCGCACGAGCAGCGTGATCCGGGTCTCGGGGAAGTCGAGCAGGAGGCG